>CAJMSO010000049.1 GCA_905216075.1 uncultured bacterium
GCCAAAGCCGCCGCCGATGCGCGGCTTAATAACCTGCACCTGCGACTGCGGAATGTCGAGCGACTGCGCGATCATGCGGCGCACGTGGAAGGGCACCTGCGTCGAGGTGGTCACCGAGATGCGGCCGAACGCATCGGTCGTCGCGAAGGCGCGGAAGGTCTCCATGGGCGCGGTCTGCGTGGCCTGGCTCGTGTAGGTGCGCTCAAAGACGATGTCGCTCTGGGCGAATGCCTCGTCGAGGTCGCCAAAATCGCTGGTACCGCTGCACACCAGGTTGCGCGGGACGTCGCCGCCCTGCGGGAACATAAAGGTCACGTCGCCCTCGGGGTGGACCACGATGTCGTTATCGAGTGCCTGGGTAAAGTCGAGCAGCGGCTCGAGCACCTCGAAGTCGACCTTGATGAGCTTGAGCGCCTTGTCGGCGGCCTCCTCGGTCTCGGCAGCGACGATCGCCACTTCCTCGTTTTGGTAGCGCACGAGGTTCTCGAGGATCAGGCGGTCGTAGGGACTCGGCTGCGGATAGCTCTGGCCGGCGATGGTAAAGCGGCGCTTGGGCACGTCCTCGTAGGTGTAGACGCCCACCACGCCGGGCACCTTCAGGGCGCGCGATGTATCGATGGAGCGGATCTTGGCGCGGGCATAGGGGCTGCGCTTGAGTTTGACGATGAGCGCGCCGGCGGGCACCATATCGCCGGTGTAGACCGGACGACCCTCGAGCAGAGCCTTCGAATCCTTCTTGGGCTGCTTGTGGGTGATTTGCTTGTAGGTGACGCCGTCGCAGCTGGTGTCGTTGACCGGCAGCTCGGGCAACTCAAAGCCCACCTGCACGCCAGATTCGTTGAGGAAGCGGACGATGGCGCGCAGCTGGCTCTCTGCAACGGCAGAGGTTGCCGGCGAGCTGGCGCGAGAGCTCCTCGCGCGTGGCGACGAGGCTCGGGTCCTCTTTGGCGGCGCGGGCGAGCGCCAGCACGTTCATGATGAGGCCGGGGGCGCAAAAACCGCACTGCTCGGCGCCTTCGGCAGCCATCGCGCGGGCGAACGCCTCGGACTCGGCCTTGAGGCCCTCGAGCGTGGTGATGGAGCGGCCCTCGACACGCGCGGCGGGAACCGAGCAGCTCAGCACCGGGTCGCCGTCGAGCCATACCGTGCACAGACCGCAGTTGGTGGTTTCGCAGGCGCAGCGCACCGACGCGCAACCCTGCTCACGCAAAAGCGAAAAGAGCATGGTGTCGGGGGCAATCTGAACCTTGACCTTGCGGCCGTTGAGCGTAAAGGAAAGATCGATGAGTTTGGCAGCCATTAGCGCACCTCGCTAGAATCGACGCCGGGCACGCGGCGGCAGGAATACTCGTCCGTGGCAAACTTAGGAATCTGCACGCCCTCGAGCTCGCGGGCAAGCGCGGCCGAAAGCTCGATGCCGGCGGCGCGGCGCACGGCCTGGACGGCAAGCGGGGCCGAGATGCGGCGGCGGTAGTCGGCCGAGCCCCACATGTTGGTGCCGTAGCTCAGCGCGCGCACGGATTCGGCCAGGGCGCGAAGCTCGTCCTCGGAAGGATGCTCGTTGGTAAGGCCGCACGCCTCGCCCTGCAGCAGGGTCGCGCGCAGCGGACGGGCGCCCACGGTGACGTGCCAGGAGCCGTCCCACCAGGCGGCGGTGACGTTTAAGGAGGGGAAGTCGGTCGCGGCCTTGCGCACGGCCTCGTAGCTCGCACAGTAATCGTGCTTAACGACCACGACGTGCTCGATCACGTCGCGCACATAGCCCATGTCCACGAACTCGGCGAGCGGCACGCGGCCGGCACCCGTCAGCTCAACATACGAATCGAGCGCCAAAAATGCCGAGAGCACGTCCGAAAAACCAAAGCGACCGTAAATGCTGCCGCCCACCGTGGCGGTGTTGCGCAGCTGCACGCCCACGATATCGTGGACGGCGAACTCAAAGACATGGTTGACAAGCGCGTTGAGCTCGGCATGGCGCTCGAGCTGGCGCAGGGTACACATGGCACCGATGCGAAACTCGGTCTCGGTCTCCTCGATCTGATCGAGTCCGCAGGCCGAAAGGTCAATCGCCGTCGCCACGCGACGCGAACCCAGGCGCATCCAAATGCCGCCGCCCACAATCTTGTTGTTGCGGTTCTTCTGTAAGAGCTCATAGGCTTCGGCCGCGTTTCCAACACGGACGTAGGTACCGAACTTGAGCACGTTCTCCCCCATCTCTCCACTTGTCCAGTACGTTTAAGTGTACCAAACGAGGGGGCGCCGCCATCGTCACCATAGAAAAAGGCTCCCAGCCGGATAGCTGGGAGCCTCATCACATGCTATGTCGAGCGAAGATTTAGCAGACGCCCTGGGCGAGCATGGCGTCGGCGACCTTCAGGAAGCCGGCGATGTTGGCGCCCATGACAAAGTTGCCCTCCTGGCCGTACTCCTTGGCGGTGTCGTCCACGTTGTGGAACATGCCGCGCATGAGCTGCTCGAGCTTGCCGTCGACCTCCTCGAAGGTCCAGGACAGGTGCTCGGCGTTCTGGCTCATCTCCAGGCCGGACACGAGCACGCCGCCGGCGTTGGCAGCCTTACCGGGCATAAAGGCGACGCCGTTCTCCTGGAAGTAAGTCGTGGCCTCGATGGTCGTGGGCATGTTCGCGCCCTCGCCGACCACCTTGCAGCCGTTGGCGACGAGTGCCTGGGCGTCCTCGAGCAGCAGCGTGTTCTCGCGAGCGCAGGGCAGCGCGATGTCGCAGGGCAGCTGCCAAACGCCACGGCCGTCGCCCTCGTGCCACACGGCGTTGGGCTTCTCGTCAACGTACATAGCGAGCGTAACGCCCTTGTCGTGGCCGGAGCGCTTCTTGTTGTAGACGTGCTCGAGCACGGTGTAGTCGATGCCGTCGGGATCCTCGACCCAGCCGTGGGTATCGGAGCAGGCGAGGACCTTGCCGCCGAGCTGAGAGACCTTCTGGACGGCGTAGATGGCGACGTTGCCGGAGCCATGAACGACGACGTTCTTGCCCTCGAAGGAGTCGTTGCGGCTCTTGAGGTACTCATCCACAAAGTAGGCCAGGCCGTAGCCGGTGGCCTCGGTACGGGCGAGCGAGCCGCCAAAGGAGAGGCCCTTGCCGGTAAGAACGCCGGTCCACTCGTTGGTCAGGCGCTTGTACTGACCGAACAGGTAGGCAACCTCGCGGCCGCCAACGCCCAGGTCGCCGGCGGGAACGTCGGTGTTAGGGCCGATGTGGCGATAGAGCTCGGTCATGAAGGACTGGCAGAAGTGCATGATCTCGTTGTTGGACCTGCCCTTGGGGTCAAAGTCGGAGCCGCCCTTGCCGCCGCCCATGGGAAGGGTGGTCAGGCTGTTCTTGAGGATCTGCTCCAGGCCCAGGAACTTGAGCATGCCCAGGGTGACCGTCGGGTTAAAGCGCAGGCCGCCCTTGTAGGGTCCAATGGCAGAGTTGAACTCGACGCGATAGCCGCGGTTGACCTGAACCTTGCCCTGGTCGTCGACCCAGGGAACACGGAACATGACGATGCGCTCGGGCTCGACGAGGCGCTCCAGCAGGGCGGCCTCCTCGTACTCGGGGTGGGCGTCGAGTGCCGGCTGAATGGTGCCGAGGATCTCGGTCGCGGCCTGGATGAACTCAGGCTGCTCGGGATAGCGGGCCTTGAGCTCTTCGAGAACTTTCTGCGTGTAGCTCATGCTTCCTCCAATGATGGGAAACGAAAATGTTGGTCGCGGCACCCTATGCGCCGCGAGCTTTATCGAGTATGGATAATATCGCACTGTTGCAGCAAAGTTTCGCATAAGCCGACGAGCAGATGTTTCGTTTTGATTACGATGCAGGTAGAAGCGTTTTTGAGTGTCTGACGCGCAAAACCCGTGTTTCAAACCTGTTTCGTCCACGTGTTCCAAACCACCACATTGGGGACAGGCACCTTTGTGGTGATTTTGGTGGTTAGAGGACGAGCTGATGATAGTCGGCGGGGGTTATGCGGCCTTCGGTGGCAGCGCGGAAGGCGGCGAGGGCATCGCCCGAGAACGGCATGGCCCAGCACAGGCCGCAACCTGCGGTAATGGAGCCTGGCAGCGGCATAATGCGCCCGGGAACACCGGCAGCAAGACACAGCTGTTCGCATTCCATCACATCGAAGGTGCTGTCGAACGAAACGATGATCTTGCGTTCGTGATCAGAGGCATCGCCAAACGAGGCCTCGCGGTGCGACTCGCGATACGCAGCCGCCGCTGCCTCCTCCTCGGCCGTATGTCCACAGCCGCAGGTGCAAGGCTCGGACCCATCGCAAGTGCAAGGTTCCCCGGTATCGGGGCAAATATCATGTGACACGGCATCTCCCGTCATTGATGTGTGCAGATCTAGGCGAGCAGCTCGGCTGCCGCAAACTCCTCGGGCGTATTGACGTTCTCGAAGCAGAGCGTCGAACCCGCGGCCTTAACGATCTGCGGCTCATCCATATAACCGGCCTGAACGCGATTGATCAGGCAGCGAATGCGCTGTCGATCGCAGGAGAGCAGCTCTTGGGCAACCGGCGCACACGCGTCACGGCGCCAGACGGCGCAAAGCGGCTCAATCCCCCGCTCCTCGCGCGGCACGCACACGTCGAGCGCCTCGGCCTCAACACAGCCAGCAAGGGCACCGATTAGCTCCGAAGAGACAAACGGCATATCACAGGCGACGATAGCAACGAGAGGCAGCCGGGCCGCAGTCAGCGAACTCGCGATGCCGCGCATGGCGCCCGTCGGCCCCTCAAGGTCCGACACTATTCGCGGCACCAGGCCGCCAAACGCGCGCTCCTCAAGGTAGGCAAGCTCGCTGGGACGCGACGTCGTCACGACCAACTCGCCGGCAACTGGCGCCAGCCGACCCAGCACGCGCTCGATGAGCGGCTCACCGCAAAACGCCATGCGCGCCTTATCGCGGCCCATGCGCGACGACAGCCCGCCCGCTTGGACGACGCAAGAAAGATCGGCCCGTCTTACGGTAGTCATACGGCAAAACACCTCCATCGGCATGCTCGAAGCCCAACGCACAGGACCAATTACCGCAGGCGACAAGGCAGAGGACACGGCGAGCCCATGCAGAAACAAAACAGCGCCTTTGCGGCACGCAGCAAGACCGCGAGCACAAAAGCGCTGGTAGCGTATGGCGGGAACGTATGTGAATCGAACACATCCAAGACGTTTTGCACGCCTCGCAACGGTTTTGAGGACCGCGGAGCCCACCGGAGCCCATCCGTTCCCAAGTGCGGCGGTATTTTACCAAACCGAAACGGCTCCAACCCAAAAAGACGAGCAAGAAGTTGCGGTGGAATAGTTCCTGTATTTGCTGCCAAAGCCTCCAAATAGGAACTATTTCACCGCAACTGAGGAGGCGGGAGCGAGTGACCGGCCTAGCGCAGGGAACGCAGGCCGCCGGAATCCTTGTCGAGCACCGTAAAGCGTACGGCATCCAGGTGCTCCAAGATGCTGATGGCACGTTTGCGCGACACGCCCAGGGCCTCACGCAGCACGCTCGTGGTGGCAGCGCCGCCGGCTGCCTCAATGGCGGCGGCGACGAGCTCACGCGCATGGGCCTCGGCGGCGGCAGACAGGGCAACGTCGCGCTCGACCTTAACGATCGAGCGGTTGAGCGAAAGCTCGCGCAGGGCACGCGTCATGGTGTCGCGATCGAGCTGCAACTGCTCGCCCACTTCGGGCAACGTCGGTGCATCGAGGCCGGCTTCGTCCAGCAAGGCAACGATACGTTCGCAGGCCTCGCGCACCACACGCGCCGCGGCGGCAGCGGAGTGCGGATCGAACACCTCGGCGCCCTCGGCGGCACACACGCCACGCGAGCAGCCCTCGGCAATCAGAGCCGAGGCAACGCCTTCATCAGCGGTAGGCCACGCAGCATGGGCAACGGCGCCGGGCGTAAAGCCCGTCTCCTTGGGGGCAGCCGCGTGCATGGCGGACAGAGTCGCCGCCAGTGTACCCATCGCGGCATCGAGCGCGGAAGCATCTGTATATAGCGAGCCATCCGAGCCAGCAAGCGCGCAAGCAGCGCCCTTCGTCACCAACTCGCGCAACGATGCCTCAGCCTCACCGGCAACAAGATCGAGCGCCGCGGTAACATCGGCAACCGCAACCGGCAGCGTCTGCAGTGCCAACCAAGCGCCCACGCCAGCGGTAACATCCCCAGACTCGAGCGCCGCATACAGTGCGCGTTCCCCGTCGGCAAGCTCGCGCGAGCGACGGCAGCGCGAAAGCAGCACACGCCCGCCGCCAATGAGCATCACGGGCGAATAGGACAGCCCCACGGCATGGTCACCGGCGCGCAGCGGCAGCGGTTCCTCCAAGCGCACCTGAACGATACGGGTCTCGCCCACCGCCATGGGAGCCTCGCCCTCCAAAAGCATGATGCGACCGACTACCTCGGCCGTACCCGCCATCACGTGCACACGCGCACCCGACTCGAGAACACGCGGCTTGGCTCCCTCGCGACCCAAATACGTAAACGTCATCATAAAGCGCATCGTCTGGCCAAAGCGACCCTCCACGCCGAGCATCTCACCGCGATCGAGCGCAGCAACGCCGTCACCAACCAGGTTGAGCGCCACACGCTGACCGGGCAGCGCCCGTTGCGTGTCGCCATGCACTTGGATCCCGCGTACGCGGCAGGCCGTGCGCGACGGCAGGGCGACGAGTTCGTCGCCCACCGCAACCGGCGCATCGTGCAGCGTTCCCGTCACGACGGTGCCGGCGCCCTTGATCGTAAAGCAGCGGTCGATGGGCAGACGCGGTGCGGCATCGGTGAGCTCGGCACGGTCGCGACAGAAATCCCAGCAAGCGGCAACCTGCTCGTCGAGCGCAGCCAGCAGGTCATCGATTCCCGCGCCGGTCTTGGATGACATGGGGATAATCGACGCGCCGGCAAACACGGTGTCCGACAAAAAATCATCGACGTCGAGCTCGGCCAGCTCAATCATTTCGCTATCGGCCAGGTCGCACATCGTCAGCGCCACCACCATATGCGTGACGCCCAGCAGCTCCAGCACATGCACGTGCTCGCGGGTCTGCGGCATCACGCCCTCGACGGCAGAGACCACCAGCACGGCAACGTCGATGCCTGTCGCACCCTGCACCATGGCGCGCAGGTAATGGGCATGCCCCGGCACATCGACCAGGCCCACGATCTTGCCGCTCGGCAGTGCCAGCTCGCCAAAACCCAGCTCCACCGTCATGCCGCGACGACGTTCGACCTCCAGACGGTCGGGATTCTTGCCGGTCAGCGCCTCGATCAGCGCCGACTTACCGTGGTCGACGTGGCCCGCCGTGCCAACGATAACGGGACACTCCACCAGCGCCTGAACCTCACTCATCGAGCAATCGCCTTCTTAACGCATGCGGCAAGCGTCGACGCCGCCGTCTCGATATCGCGGTCGCCCACGAGCGTACGAACGTCAAACAAAATGCGATCGTGCGAGGCTCGCGTGACGACCGGCGTGTCGAAATCTTGGACGAGTGAGCGCTTGAGCGCGTCAACGGAAAGGCGCCCGTCGACCGGGCGGACGGCCACGCACATGGTGGGTAGCTCGACGGTAGGCAGCGAGCCGCCACCAGGGGTCGACGATTCCTCGACGATCTCCACCTGAACGGCGCACGGGCAACCGGCCTTATCGAGCCCGGAGACCATACGATCGTGCAGCTTACGCGCGCGACGCTCCAAATGAGCCTGCGGCAGCGTGAGCATGTTGAGCACCGGCACCTCACGATGGGCCACATCGGCACCGTCCAGGTAGATGCGCAGTGTAGCCTCGAGTGCCGCCAGCGCGAGCTTACCCGGGCGCAGGGCGCGCATAAGCGGATGCGACCCACAGGCCTGGACCAGATCGCGACGGCCCATGATAATGCCCGCCTGCGCGGCACCCAGCAGCTTATCACCCGAGCACGACACGATATCGAGCCCTGTCGAAACCGAAGCCGGCGTGGTTTCTTCGCCGCCGCGCACCAAGATGTCGTCGGGCAACAGCGCGCCCGAGCCCTGGTCCTCATAGAACAGCAGGCCATGCTTGTGGGCCAGGGCGGCAAGCTCCCGAGAGCTCACCTCCTCGTGAAAACCCTCGATGCGATAGTTGGAAGGATGGACCTTAAGGATCATCGCCGTATCGGGCGTGATGGCTTGCTCATAATCAGCCAGGTGCGTGCGGTTGGTGGCGCCGACCTCGACGAGTTTGGCGCCCGAAGCCGCCATGACATCGGGGATGCGGAAGCTGCCGCCGATCTCGACAAGCTCGCCGCGACTGACGATGACCTCTTTGCCTGCGGCATGGGTCGCCAGCACCAGCAGCACAGCGGCGGCGTTGTTGTTAACGACCAGCGCGTCCTCGGCACCGGTAAGCGAGCGGATCAGCTGCGCGGCATGTTCCTTGCGCGACCCACGCGAGCAGGTGTCTACACTGTACTCGAGCGTGCTGTAGCCGCGCGCGACCTCGGCCACGGCCTTGGCGGCCGATTCCGCGAGCGGGGCGCGACCCAAGTTGGTATGGATAACCACACCCGTGGCGTTGACGGCGGGACGCAGGCTCGGCAGCGCGGAGCGATGCGCACGCCACTCGATGGCCGAGGCCAGCTCGCGCTTAGAGCGCGGAGCGGCACCGGCACGAATCGCGGCGCGCTCCTCATCGAGCTCGGCCGTCACGGCAGCATGGACCACCGCGTCGCAGGTCTCCCCCGCCGCCTTCACCACCGGCCACTCGGCAAGCAGCTCGTTGACGGAAGGAATGGCGCGCAGGCGGGCGCGCACCTCATCGGACATGTTCTGGCTATCGCTCATGTGCGGCCTTTCAAAACCAAAGGTGAATCAATCATTCGAACGTCAAACTATCAGCCAATTCAATCGGCTGAGTCAATTACTCGTTATTATCCTCGCGCGCCGCGATCTTTTCCACGCGAACGGCGTTTTCCTGGGTGAGCGCGGCGCCCGTCAACGGGTCCCAACGCAGCGGCGTATGGTCGAGCGGGCCCACGCCCAAGGCTTGAGCGCCACCGGCATCGGCGCCAAACGAACGCCCGCCGGGGGCGGCCGACGTAAAGATGCACGCCGGATGCAGATACGGCGTCGTCTCCACGCGCACGCGGTCGCGGCCCATATCGCTCACGAGTTCGACGATCTCGCCGTCGGCAATACCCATGCGAGCGGCGGCATCGGCATTCATCTGCACGGCATCCAGGTCCGATCCAGCCTCGGCGGCACCTTGGGCCGCAAGCCTGCGCGAGGTGTGCGACTCAAAGGGACGGTTGCCGCTAATGAGGCGAAACATCCCCGGGCCGGGCTCCACCATGGGAGCGATCCAGTTGGGTACACGACCCAGACCGGCTCGCTCCCCCACGTCGCTTGCCAGTGCAATCTTGCCGCCAGCAAGCGGAATCACCGGCTCACCCGTGCGCGTCGGCAGCGCCATGCCCGTGTCGGCCCAGCCGCGTTCCTTGAGCTCGTCCAGATCGATCCCAAACGGTGCCACCTGGGCAGCCGCCAGATCGTCAGACGTAAACTGGAAGTACTCGCCCACACCACACGCCTGTGCCAGACCAGCAAAGATCTCCCGACCGGGACGCGTGTCGTCATGCTGCACGGGCAGCACGGCATTACGGTAGAACACGCGCGCATCGTTGGTGCCTATCACCGTTCCCACGCCGCGGTCGGCCTCCAGATACGTCACGTCGGGCAGCACGAAGTCAGAAGCGCGCGCTGTCTCGGACCAGCGAATATCAACGGTCACGAGCAAGTCAAGCTGCTGCAAAATACCCAACCAAGCCTGCGCATTGCCATAGCCCGCACCGGGGTTACTGGCATAGACGATGAGCCCACGCAAATCGCCGGCAAGAATCGACTGACCGATGGTCGTGCACAGCCCGCGCACCGGATCAACCAGTGGATAGCG
>CAJMSO010000050.1 GCA_905216075.1 uncultured bacterium
GCGACCGACGATTGAACGTCAGATTGCCGCTTAGGGGCGTTTGCAGCGTCGAGCCATTACGCGGTTTGGTAAAACCGCGTAACTTACATGACCATAACGTAGCGCGATCCCACGTAGTACTGCTTACCCATCAGAACCGGCTCGCCATTGGGACCGGTAAAGCTGGCACGCAGGTTGAGCAGCGGATCGTGCGGAGCAATGCCCAACTCGGCCGCCTGCTCGGTATTGGCACGAACGGCCTCGACCGTGCGGTAGCCAACCGAGACAATCGGCGTTCCGCCAACACGCTCGACCTCGGCAAAAATCGACTTGTCCTCAAGATCGGCCGTCAACAGCTCACGGTAGGCGTCAAACGGCACAAAGATGTTCTCCTCAAAGATGGGCTCGCCGTCGGCTGTACGCACGCGCTTGATATGCAGCAGCAGCGCGTCCTTTTGCAGGCCAAAGAACTCCATCTCGTTTTGACGTGCCGGCACAATCTGGCGATCGACCACATGCGCGCCCGCCTTCATGCCGTTGCTGGCACACAGCGCGGTAAACGTCTGCAGCGTCGAAGCGTGGAACTGACGATTGATGTGCGGCGTGGAGACAAAGGTACCACGGCCCTGCTGCTTAACCAGGTAGCCATCGGAGCACAGCTCCTCGACGGCGCGGCGCACCGTAATGCGGCTCACGTCGTACTGCTCGGCTAGCTCAAGCTCGGACGGAATACGCTCCTTGGGTGCATAAACACCTTTCTCGATCGCATCCTTGATTTCATCGTAAATCTGCTGGTAAAGCGGTACATTTTTGGGCGCGGGCATATCTGATCACTCTTATCGAAATATCGAAATAACTAATACGTATATAACGTCTAGTTTCATGTTACCTCATAATGATAAAACGATACACCCTCCCTACCAAAAAGCGACAGCTTCATTTTGGTAGGTTTTATCTGGGCAAACGAAGGCCTCCCGAAAGCAGCGAGGCTTTCGGGAGGCTCAAGCGGACAGGATTGCGCCGTGCCGGCAAAATACCAACACTCTACCTGCCGTCGTCCTGCTGCAGGCTGTCCTGCTCGCTGAGGCGCGCCTGTCTGCTGGCCATACGCGCGGGCTTGTCGGGATCGGGTACGGCCGTGGGCATGGGCTCGTCGACATGACCGCCCCACCAGCCGCCCACAAAGTTGAGCGTGTGGAACACATTGATCACGGCACCGGGATCAATGTCGCACACCAGCTTGATAATGTCCTGGCTCTCATAGGTCGAGACAACGGCGTGCAGCAGGTACATCTTTTCGCGGCTGTATCCGCCGATGACCTCGGCACAGCTAATGCCGTGCTGAAAATGGTCAACATAGGCGGTCATGACCTCGTCGGCTTTACGCGTTGTGATCTGCAGCGTCACGCGATCGTAGCGACGATAGAAACTGTCGATAGTCTTGGTCGAAATAAACTGGAACACGATGGAATACGCCGCCTTGTCCCAGCCAAACATAAAGCCAAAGATCGCCAGGATAAAGCAGTTGAAACCAAAGATGACGCCCCAGATGGTCTTGCCCGTGTGGTTGGAAACCCACAGCGCGATAAAGTCGGTGCCGCCGGTGGATGCGCCGGATTTAAGCGCGATGGCAGCGCCCAGACCCGAGACCACGCCGCCAAAAATGATGAGCATGATCTTGTCGCCCAAAAACGGGGCGAAGTGAAAGATGTTGAGAAAGAGCGATGAGAGCACGACCTGCATCATCGAGAAGATGACGAAGCGCTTGCTGATGCCACTCCAGCATAGGAGCGCCACGGGGATGTTGAGCGCGAGCATACCGAGCGAGATGTCGATGTGAACGCCGCCGAGCGAGGTAACGCGATCGAGCAGGACCGCGACGCCGGTGAGACCGCTCGGAAGCAGGTCGGCGGGCTGAATGAACGCCTGGATCAGGAATGTTTGGAGGACGGCAGAAATTGTGACCGCCACGGCGGTAATGGCACGGCGGACGATGGTGAGGCGGCCGAGCACGAGCACGCGGTCCGTGAGCTGGTCGATGGCGTTCGCCACGGAGGCTCCTTTCGAAGGCAAATCTAGTTGTGGGGCATGCCCGCGATTGTAGCATGGAGCGTGCGGGGGCGCTTCAATTCAACCTCCCTCGACAACCAAAACGGGACCAGCAACCCCCATGACCAAAGGGCAAAATTCCAAGTGAGTAGACTTTTTTCGATCTGCCGAGCACACCCAAAACCGCCACTCCTGTGACCTGCGGTTTTACAAAGGAAGATATGCATTGTGCTCGGCCTGCGCCAAAAAGTCTACTCACTTAGCCCGAATCGAAGCCAAACGGATCAAAATCGAAACCAAATTGAGCCAGTCCACCGCAAAAAACGTTTGAACCCGTGCTTCTCGCGGCGGATTGACACTACAAAGCGACCAAAATGTCGGTCAGATTATCGATAACGGCATCGGCCTGCGATTGATCGAGGTTGACGCCCTCGTGCGGACGCAGCGCCAGGACGCGGGCACCGGAGCGCTTGCCAGCCTCGATGCCCAAAGGCGAGTCCTCGATAACCAGGCACTCGGCCGGCTCCACACCCAGCGCCTCCATGGCGCGCAGGTAGATCTCGGGGTCGGGCTTAAACGCGCTGCACTCATGGCCGCTGATGGTGTAGTCCAGCACGTCGGCGATACCGGCAATCTCCACCAGTTCGTCGATCAGCTCACGATAGGACGAGCTCGCGATGGCACACTTCACGCCGCGCTCGTGCAGCTCACGCATCACCGGCTCCGTCTGCTCGTTGAGTAGCTCGGCATACGGAACGGGATGGTCCGGGCTGTAGACCTGCTTGTACTCCACGCGCAGGCGCTCGCGCAGCTCAACATCGTCGGGCACCAGCGCCTCCCAAATGGCGGGCTCGTTAGACCCCGAAAGATCGGGGATCTCGTCAAAGTGGAACCCCTTCTCCTCCATAAACGCCACGCGGCGGCGGTTGTAGAACCACTCGGTATCGACCAGCACACCGTCCATATCAAACAGCACTGCCTTGATCATACGCATCTCCTCTCAAAAGCAAAAAGGGGGACGGGGCGCAAACCCCATCCCCTCTCAATCAACCCGTAAGGTCTACTTACTTGTGATTAGTAGGAAAGCTTCCACATGTAGCGACGCATGGTCAGCGGGTGCTGACGGGCCTCGGCGATCTGGTTGCCGTACTCGCGCATAACGGCGAGGTGCAGCAGCGGGTTGAAGTAGGTGACGACGCTCGCGGGCACGGCGTCAGCCAGGCCGTAGTCCTTGGAGTCGATCAGAGCGACCTTGGCGCCCATGCGCTCAAGGAAGGTGAGGGCGCGGGCGTCCATCGGACGGGTAGCGCCATCGGACATGAAGAAGACGTAGGGCTTACCCTCGGTGGAAACCTCGAACGGGCCGTGGAAGTACTCGCCGGTGTTGTAGGCGGCGGCGTCGATCCACTGCATCTCGGTGAACAGGAAGGCGGCGTGAGAATAAGCCATCTTCTCGGAGGCACCGGAAGCCATGAAGTAGATCATCTTGTCGTCCTTGAAGTCCTCGGCGAACTTCTTGGCGAGCTTCTTGCAGTGCTGAGCGGCGTTCTCGCAGAGATCGAAGATGTTGGTGAGGCCGGTGATCATGTCCTCGTAGTGGTCATAGCCCTCGGTCTGCTGAAGGATCTCGAGAGCAAGAGCGATGGCATAGCCGGGCTTCTCGCTCTTGGCAGCGTAGTTGGCGTGGAAGCCGTGAACGATGACGTGGTCGGCGTCGACGGTCAGAGCGGAGCCAGCCTTGTTGGTGAGGGAGACGACCGGGCAGTTGTGCTTCTTGGCGGTCTTGTTGGCCTCAACGGTCTCGGGCGTGGAGCCACCGAGGGAGCTGGTGATCACGAAGGTGTGCTCGTTGACCCAGGAAGGCGTGTCGTAGTTGAACTCGTTAGCGGTGAAGATCTGAACGTTCAGCTTGTCCGTGTTGTTGGCCAGGAAGTACTTGGCGGGGTACAGGTCGGACATGGAGGCACCACAGCCGACGAAAGCGACGCTGTGGATCTCGTGGTTGGACAGGACGTCAGCGACGATCTGCTTAGGGAGGTTAAGGTCGATCTCGTACATCTGACACATTCCTTTCGATTTTTTGCGGCGCCACATTGCCGGGCGCTCGCAGGGTTACCGTGATTTGGACCGAGTTGCCGGCCCGTTGAGGATGTGTCAAAGGAACTGTCCCTTTGACACATTTAGGGATGGGAGCCTGCCTGGGGTATGGGATGTCAGGCAGGCCCCGGGGGAAAGCGGTTAGGCGCTTGGTCGCGACTAGGCCAGGATGCCGGCCGCGGAGAGGGCGATGCCGCCCACAATGGCGATCACGAGAAGCCAACCGGTGTTGACGTTCTTCTTGATGAGCCAGTACATAAGGCCGGTGAGGCCAAGGGAAATCATCTGGGGCATCATGCCGTCCAAGATGTCCTGGATAACGACGGTGCCCTCAGCGAACTGCAGCGGGGTGGTGGCGCCAATCAGCGTAGCGATCATGCCGCCCACGGACATAAGACCCACGATGCCGCAGACATACATGAGCTTCTCCATGAGGTCGCCGCCCTGAAGCTTGCTCAGGTACTCGTGGCCACCCTGATAGCCCATCTTGGCGGCGAACCAAGTGATCAGCACAGAGGGGACAATGGAGATGAGCATGGCCAGGATCGGGCCCATGATGGAGCCCTGCTGGGCCAGCTGAACGCCCAGACCAAAGGCGATAACGCGGATGGTGCCCTGGAAGAAGGAGTCACCGATACCGGAAAGCGGGCCCATGAGGGAGGTCTTGACCGCGTTGATCGAATCGGGATCAAAGTTCTCGGGATCCTTGGCGTACTCCTCCTCCATGGAGGCGGAGAGACCCAGGATGAAAGCGCTCGTCTGCGGGGTGCAGTTGTAGAACGCCATGTGACGGTGGTAAGCCTCTTTCTTAGCAGCGAGCTGCTTGGGGTCGGACTCGTCCGGATAGAGGCGATCGAGCGTGGGAACCATGCCGTAGAGGAAGCCCATGTTCATCTGACGCTCGTAGTTCCAAGAGGCCTGGATGGCCCAGGAGCGCCAGAAGAACTGGCTGACCTTCTTGTTCAGGGACACGTCCTTGGTTGCGGTTGCCATAGTGTGTTCCTCCTTAGTCTTCGTCGTCTTCGAGCGGATCGTAGTCGGAATCGACACCGGCGGCTGCATGGGAACCGTTGAACTTGAAGCCCATGAAGACGACAGCCAGGCACACACCGATCAGAGCGACCGCGATGACGGACAGGTTGAGGTAAGCGGCGAGCAGGAAACCGATGAACAGGAACGGAGTCATACCCTTCTTGATCATCATGGTGAGCAGCAGGGCCAAGCCGTAGGCGGTCATGATCTTGGTCGAAACGTTAAGACCAGTGGACAGCCACTCGGGAACCATGTTGACGATGGCCTGAACCAGGTCGGTGCCAACAAAGACGGCGAGGAAGATCGGCAGGAAGTACATGATGGCGTACAGACCGGAGCCGGCGCAGATGTGCATACGGTAGGCGGTCTTGAACTTTCCGTTATCGATCGCGCTATCTGCCACATGGGTGAGGGCGGCGATGATGGAACGGAACACGATGCCGAGGAGCTGACCCAGGACGGCGACCGGGATGGCGATCGTCATGGCGGTCTCGGCGGAAGCATCGGTCAGGCACGCAAAGGCAGCGGCCACGATGCCGCCCAGGACCATATCGGGCGGAACGGCGGCGCCGACCTGCACCAGGCCCATGGACACGAGCTCGACGGCGGCACCGACGGCAAGGCCGGTGGGCACATCGCCCAGCAGCAGACCGACGAGCGTAGCGCCAACGAGGGGCTGCTCGAAGTTAAGACGACCGAGCAGGCGGGAGTCCCACATGCAGAACACGCCGACGAGGCCGACGAGCACCGCACTGATGAACGTATTCATACCCTTCTCCTTTCAGTCAGGCAAAAGCCTGGTTGATTACAGCTTGGCGTCGATGTCGACGCTCTGATACGTAGGGGTCTGCTGGACGAAGAGCTTGATGCCCATGTCGAGCAGCTGGTTGACGTCGGCCTTCTGGGTGGCGTCGAGGAAGACGGAGCTGTCCTTGCCGCCGACCTGATCGGCACCGTCGTGGTTGGCGGTGGCGCCCAGGTTGATGGCGTCGAGCTTGTAGCCCTGGCAGAACTGCAGCATCTCGGCCGTGTTGCCAAAGACGAACATGACGCGCTCGCCGAGGGTGTTGAGCTTGTCCATCTTGGCGAGGGCACGCTCGACGGTGAAGACGTTCAGGCGCACGCCCTGGGGCTTGGCCAGCTTAAGAGCGCCCTTCTTGATGTCATCGTTGGCGGCGGCGTTGTCGACGACGATGATGCGCTCGGCCTGAACCTTGGTGGTCCAGGTAAAGACGACCTGGCCGTGCAGCAGACGGTAGTCAAGACGTGCGAGGACGATCTTGGCGGGACCGGAGCTGTGACGGGACGCCTTGGCCTTCTTGGCGGGAGCCGCGGCGGCCTCGACCGGCGCGTTGGGGTTGGTCAGACCGGTGCGGGCCTCATTGATGAGGGCCGCGAGCTCGGCGCCCTTGACGGGGACGGGGCTCATAGCGAGCGTGAGCGCCAGCGGGATGTTGAAACCGCTAACAACCGTGAACTTCGTGCCGTTCTTGGAAAGCTCGACCATGTTGTTGTTGACCGAGCTGCCGAGCATATCGGTCAGCACATAGACGGTGTCGTCCGCGTTGAACGTGGCGATCATGGCGTCCACCTTATTGGTGATGGGCTCCTTGTCGTCACGAGCAAGCGACACGACGTGGACGTTCGACACGTCGCCGAGAACCATCTCGAGCGTGTCTTTGGCGCCTGCGGCCAGGCCGCCATGAGATGCGAGAATGATCTGATTCATCTTGCCTCCTCCTTTTCGTTATGGTCATTATAACGTCTTATACGTTGCTTATATTGCTAATTAGTATAAAGACCGTTCGCGGGTGAAAATCGACCGTTGACGGGTTTAACGTACTTGAAACGTTGGCGCAGGGCAGATCGACACTGGCCAGGCGGTGCCCATTCAAGCGTTCCTCCCATCCCCTATCGCACGAAGTACCAGGGGCTTTCCTGCACGGTGGGCTCCAGCGCGATGCCGGTGCGCTCGCGGAACAGATCCATGTCCTGCGATTTCTCCGTCCACCACGCGTTGGGCTTAAAGGTCATGCTCTCAACGATATGGCCGACAAAGGCACTGTTGCGCAGCTTGGAGAAGTCGGTGTTCATAATCAGGATGGACGCGAGCACCAGCACGATGCCCAGGACCTTGATCGCGCCGGCGGGCTCGGCGTAGATGCCAATACCGACCAGAACGGTCGCCACGGTTTCGAACGAAGCCACGACCGGCACCTTCGACGTCTCGAGATCCATCGAAAGGCCCTGCATATAGAAGATGTACGCAAGAGCCGTCGGAATAAAGCCAAAGCCCGCGAACAGCAGAATGAGCTGCGGGGACATTGCCGCGGCCACATCGGACCACGGAGCCGAAAGCACTGCCATAAAGCATCCGCCAAAGACAAAGCCCCAAAACGTCACCGCCAGAGGATGCAGCGTCTTGGTGGCCATGCGACTAAACACAGCCAGCAGTGCACCGCAAAGTCCGGCGATCACGCCCGACACGACGCCCCAAGCCGAGAAATGGAAACCGGACAGGTCGCCGCTCGTCACCGCGAGCACGCAACCCACAATGTTAAAGACGATGGCGACGAGCTTGTTGGGGGTCACGTCCTCGCGATAAAGCACGCGGCCGAGCACGACGCCAAACACCGGCGAGGTGTAGAGCAGCACCGAGGCCGTGGACATGCCCACCTCGCCCATGCACTCGTAATAAAGCGTGTTAGCGGTGGCGAGGCCGATAATGCCAAGAAGCGCGCAGGGAACAAGCTCTTTAGAACTTGCCTTGAACAGTGCCATGGGACCCGAGGCTTTTCCCTCACGAGCACCTCCCTGGCAACCCATAAATGCCAAGACCGGAGCCATTAAGACAGCACCCGACAACAGGCGAAAGGCCGCCATGCTCTGAGACGAAACACCCAGGGCCGATATTCCGTTAACAAAGATTCCGATGGTGCCCCACATAAGCGCGGCGATCAGCACCAGCACATAGCCCAGATTGCTTTTCTTCAACGCAGCCTCCTCGGTATTGTTTCCAATATGTTTCGTACTACGTTATAGTCGTTATATACATTTTTCAAGACACAAATCGCCGAACGGAAAAATCTGCTTCCCCACATACTCATTGGGGACGTTCCCAAATGACTAGTCATTTAAGAACGTCCCCAACGTCTAAGGCACCGCTGGTTGAGCATAAGTCAGCGAGCGGGCCGCATTTGAGGCAAGGTGGCGTGAAACGAAAGGGCGCTGACCTTCTGGTCGCGCCCTTGAAGTTGAACGTCAGATTGTCCAAATGCGGCCCGCGCAGCGTCGAGCAGTTACGCGGTTCGTAGAACCGCGTAACTCTTAGTAGTCCAGCTTCCACATGTAGCGGCGCGTCATGTAGTCCTTGTGGGTGACGGCAGAGAGCGCGCGCATGTACACGTTGTTGAGAATCGGGGCAAAGATCAGGTGGTTGAAGTACTCGCTCACGCTGTCCTTGATGTCGTTGAGGCCGAGCTCCTTGGCGTCGAGCTGATAGACGCGCTCGCCACCGTACTGGTTGACGAAGCGGATGCCGCGCTCGTCGTTGCAGCGGCTGCGGCCGACGCTGATGAGCTGGAACAGCGAGGTGCGCTTGTCCAGGATCTCGAAGGGGCCGTGGAAGAAGTCGCAGGTGTTGATGGTGCAGGAGTCGATCTGCAGCATCTCCTGCGCGTTGCAGATGCTAAAGACGTAGGCGGCACCAAAGAGCGGGCCCTGGGCCATGACGTTGATGCAGGGCTTGTCGGCGTTCTGCTCGGCCCACTTAGCAGCGAGCGGACGGGTGTACTCGACGGCCTTGCGATAGATGGGGTCGACCAAGTCGAACGCGGCCATAGCGGTCTCGTACTCGGCATAGCCCTCGGTCTGCTGCGTAAGCTCCATGGCGATCATGGTCACGACGGCGGAGTTGGTGCGGCCCATGCAGGACTCGTCGACGGCCAGGCTGTCGTACTGGATCTTGTAGTCGCAGACCTCGGTGAGGCCGGACTCGTCGACATAGATGGCGATGGTGCTGGCGCCGTGGTCCTTGGCGACCTGGGCGGCGACGATGGTCTCCTTGGTGCCGCGCATGGACACGACGACGGCCAGGGTGTTCTCGTTGACATAGGCGGGCGTGGCGTGCACGAACTCATTGCTGGTGTAGCTGGAGCTCACGACCTGCGTGGCCTCGTGCTCCATAAAGTACTGGGCAGGATAGTTGCCGCCGTTGGATCCGCCGGCGCCAATCCACACGACGCGCTTGATGCCGCCCCTGTCTGCCTTGTCGGCCAAAACCTGGGAGACGACGTCCTTAACCTGTTCCTGAGTAGTCATCGTGCATCAGCCTTTCTTCTCGTTTGATGCTCTCGATGGCATACAAGTTACATACATGTTTTGGTTATGTCGACTAGTTGTATACTATATTTGTCTTAGAAAATTTGCTGATACGGTTTTCGATAACTTGCTACCAGCGGTTTTGTTGTTGTATTGAATACATGCTTGATTAGATACACATACAGGTTAGATACAGGTTGATCGCATGAACGCTTCATCTAAAAAGAGACTGACCCAATACGAGCGCTTGGCGGGCATGCTGCGCGACCGCATCGCCTCCGGCACCTACGCGCGCGGAGACAAGCTGCCGTCCGAGATGGAACTCATGGACGAATCGGGGCTGTCGCGTAGCACCGTACGCCACGCCCTTAAGGTGC
>CAJMSO010000051.1 GCA_905216075.1 uncultured bacterium
CGGCAAGCGCGTGGGCGTTTTTGAATGCGATGAGCTCTACACCGTGCGCGTCCTGCCCAAGCTCAAGCCGACGTACTTCGTGCTGCTCAACCTGTTCCGCGACCAGCTGGATCGCTATGGCGAGATCGATCACACCCAGGAGGTCATCGCCCATGCGTTGGAGCTCTCGCCGACAACAACGCTTATCTACAACGCCGACGACCCGCTGTGCGCCTCGATTGCCGCGCGCGTTCCCAACGCGAGTATTGCCTTTGGCATCGACGGCGCCACCGACACCGAGTCCGACCGTATTAGCGACTCGCGCTTTTGCTCGCAGTGCAACGCCCCGTTGGAGTACGACTATGTGCAGTATGGTCAACTCGGCGCCTACCATTGCCCCTCGTGCGGTTGGGCACGCCCCGCACTGGTCCGCCGTGTGACGGGCGTGGAGCTCGGCTGCGACGGCTACGGCTTTGACCTGGTTTTTGGATCTGCGCCCGGCTGCCGTACACATCGCCACGCGCTACAACGGCCTGTATATGGTCTACAACGTAGCCGCAGCCTTCTTCGCCGCCCACGAGCTGGGCGTGGACACCGCACGCCTGCAGCCCACGCTCGACGCCTACGTGCCAGCAGGTGGTCGCATGGGCCGTTGGAATATCGCCGGCCGAACCGTCGAGGCCAATCTGGCCAAAAATCCCGTAGGCTTCGATCGACAAATCCAGTCCATTAAAACAGCAGGTGGCAGGCTCTGCGCCTTTTTCCTGAACGACAACGACGCCGACGGTCACGATGTCTCGTGGATCTACGACGTAGACTTCGAGCGCATCGCCGATACCCCAGGGCTTGTCGCCTTTGTCGGGGGTACGCGCGCGCACGATATGCAGGTACGCCTGAAGTACGCCGGCATCGACTCCGCCATCATCTCGGATATCGAGCAGGCAATCGGCGCCGCGGCAGACGAGGAGGCTGGCGACACTTTCTACGCCGTCGCCAACTACACGGCCTTCCCGCCGCTGGTCAAGGAGCTCGACGAGCTTAAGGGCACCGATATGGCTACGGTTACCGCCCACGCCGTAACGCGCGCCAATGGCAGTGCTGTCCCCACCGACATTGTGCCGGTCGAGCTTTCGCGCCCGCTGCGCATCGTCTACCTGTATCCCGATGCCCTTAACCTCTACGGCGACGGCGGAAATGTTATCGCGCTCGAGCGCCGCTGCGCCTGGCGCGGCATTCCTGTGCGCGTGGACGAGGTCCGCATGGGCGAGGCGCTCGATCTCACCGACGCCGACATCGTCATGATGGGCGGTGGCTCCGACCGCGACCAACTGGCCGTGGCACACGAGCTGCTCGCTCAAAAAGACAAGGTTGCAGCCTATGTTGAGGACAGCGGCTCGCTGCTCGCTATCTGTGGCAGCTATCAGCTGCTCGGCCGTTCGTACTATATGGGCGAGAATCGCATCGAGGGCCTGGGCGTCATTGCCGCCGAAACCGTGCGCGGCTCCGACCGCCTGATCGGCAACGTCGCTGTCAAGACCGACCTGGCACCCGAGCCCTTTGTGGGATTCGAGAACCACGGCGGCCGCACCCTGCTCGATACAGAGGCCACGCCGCTCGGAACGTCCGTCGTCCCGGGTACCGGCAACAACGGCGACGATGGCTTTGAAGGCCTCATCTACAAGGGCGTCATCGGCACGTACCTACACGGACCGGCACTGCCCAAGAACCCCGAACTCGCCGACTGGCTCATCGCCCACGCCCTCGAGCGCCGTGGCGACGCGCAGGCCACAGCCCTGCTGCCGCTCAAGCCCCTCGACGACACCTACGAGCGCGCCGCCCACGACGCCGCCATGAAGCTCCTCCCCTAGCACCTCACAACCACAAAGGGGACAGGCACCTTTGTGGTTGTTTTGACCCATCCCAGCGGTTTGTCTCAATCTGTAACATCTAGACCGTTAAAAGTCGTCTTACTGTTACAGAATGAGATGTTCGTCCCGACGCCTGCCTTTTGTCTCGATCTGTAACAGATAGAGCCAATTTGCCCGCCCAGATGTTACAGGTTGAGATGTTCGAAGATCGGGATAGAGAGCCAGCTCCTATGTGGTGGTTTTCCAGTTTGCCAACGATATACGCGCCGGCAAAAAAGTCTGCTATACTCTTTCCCGCTGTCCCCATCGTCTAGCGGCCAAGGACGCCACCCTTTCAAGGTGGATATCGCGGGTTCGAATCCCGCTGGGGGCACCATTTGAATTGAAGAGCCCGTTACCCTCGCGGTAGCGGGCTTTTTGCTACCGATATGCCGGGATTCGAACCCGGCAGGGTGCGGAGCTGAGGAAACGCGCAAGCGTTTTCCAGCGCAGCACGCAAGGAGCGAAGCGACGCAGCGGAAGCGGGCAATGCCAGCCGCACGCGAATATCCCGTTGGGTGGGGCACCATTTGAAATGAGAAGCCCGTTATCCTCACGATAGCGGGCTTTTGCTGCCATGCGCCGGGATTCGAGCCCAACAGGGTACAGAGCCGAGAAAACGCACCTACGCTTCGGCCCTAACAAGTGATTAACTTAGTCCCTAGCAATACGATATCTGAAACGTCAGTGTCGAAATACATTGCTTGGAGACAGCTCCGTCTCCATTAGCCGTGATGTTGACAAGCTTTCTTATCAAGCGCACGTCTTGAGAAATTATCCCAACTTCAAAATCGCTGTGAGTTCCGAGGGTGCCGGGAAACAGTACATTCCCTCAACTCGCACCCTGCACACAGCATAATTACCTCCGATCCGCACATCGATAAAACAGCGCCGCGTGTAGTCCAGTTCCCTGGTCTCGATTTGTAAATTTGTTGGCGAAGTCCAAGCATACGCTGCAAACAACTTGCGAACATCCCATGCGGGGGCATCGTCCCTCTCAGCTTCATGAGTCACGACGGGAAAGAGGTCTCCGACTCCGGCCCCATCGCCCGATTTGCAAACCCAAGACTTGTAGCCGGCCCTCACGCCGTACTCACGACCATCGCGCAACAGAGACAAATCCAGCTCATTCTCATGAAATCGAATATCGATCTCTTCAAAATCCCCGAAAATGCAACGATGAATGCCCTCGAGGCGTAATGAACTCAAACGTCCGCCAGAAGCCAACCCAACTGGCACGGGAATGCTATCGAAGTCACGTTCGGAAGCCAGCGTTTCCCGAACACTAGACTCTTTGAACAATACCTCATACAGCGGATCAAGCAGCGCCTTACTTCCTGTCGTGGAACTCGAGCAGGCGATGACAAGGCCATCTGTGGGCCGCATGTAGCACAGCTGCCCAAAAAGGCCAGAGCATCTGAACCCGCCACGCCGGCACATCCAGAACTGGTATCCATAGCCATTGCTGTCTTCAGTTGCCTCAGACGGATAAAAGGGGCTCGTTTCCATCTGAATCTTCGTCGCCTCGGCAACCCATTCCGCGGGAATGATCTGTTCCCCACGCCACTTGCCGCCATCCAGCAAACACTGACCAAACTTAGCCAAATCCGGAGTCGAAAGGTGAAGACCAAAACCTCCGGTCGTATGACCGGCTTGATCCTCTTCCCACCACCAACTTCTAATACCTAACGGCGTAAACAAGCGCTCGGCGAGATAATCGGATTCTTTCATTCCACTTATGCGTTGCACGAGCATGCTCAATAAATGTGAACACAGCGAATCGTAGTGAAAGACCTCACCCGGCTTCCAGTCAAACTCACGATGAAGAACCTCATGTGCCCAGTCGTCTCCCACGCCAATATACGAAAGGTCACCCTCCTGCCCCATCGTCATAGTCAGCAAATTGCGAACCGTCACATTGCGAAAGCGCTCATCCGCGATCTCGCCTTCATATTCCGGGAAGTATGAAATCCAGCGATCGGCCAGCGATAGCCGTCCTTCATTCACCAACATCCCGACAGCGACCGAGGTAAAGGACTTAGTCACAGAATAGAGCGGATGAACATGTTCGAGGGCGAACGGCGCAGCCGCATGCTCAAAGACGACTTTACCATCTTGTCGGACCACGACCGAGCGGACTTCCACGCCCGCGGACCTCCACGCCGCAAGGCACGCCTCACCCATCCTGTTGTCAAAGATAATATTAGACACTCTCAACCACTGCCTCTCAAACGAAACCGGCACAAGACAAGGTCGCCCTCGGCGCTTATCCAAGGACGACCTTGTCAGATTGCTGGCGCGCGGGGAAATACTTGTTCCGCGGCTCCACTTCTTTGGCTACCTTGCAGCCTCTACCGCCGGCACGTCCTCCTTGTACGTCGCATACGTAAGCAGGAACGAAATCACGCTGGAAACCACGATGGCTATGATTACGTAAATCAGGTAGCTCGCGCCCATTGCGCCGGACGGATCAATGAAGCCCGGGAAGGCGCAGAAGCCGCCGCCGGTGAAGGCGAACATCTTGGTGCCAAGAGCACCGATGATTAGGCCGCCGGGCACAGAGGCGATGCAGCTCATGACAAAAGGCTTCTTGCGCGGAAGGGTCACGCCGTAGATGCAGGGCTCAGTGATGCCAAAGAAGAAGCCCGAGATGAACGCCGGCCATGCAAGCTGCTTAAGCTTTACGTCCTTAGTCTTCAGAAGAATGGCAAGGACGGCAAGGGACTGAGCGTACGAGCAAACCATGTACGGCGCCATGACAATATCCCAGCCCTGGGAGGCAATGTTCACCAGCATGAGAGCAATGACACTCCAGTGAAAGCCGAAGATGACCATAGGCTGCCAAATGGCAGTAAGCACGATGCCGCCGAGCGCGCCGCCGATGACAGGCAAGCTGTAGAGGGAGTTAAACAGCAGGCTCATGAGGTTCGTGATCAGGGTGGCAATCGGGCCAATAATCAAATAGGTAGCGGGGACCATCACAACGAGTACGCATGTAGGCACAAAGAAGAACTTTACATACTCAGAGAAATGCTTACGGCACCACTTCTCCAGCTTTGCCGCGAACCAAACAGAGATGATAATCGGAATGACAGAGCTCGTATAACCCGAAGACGGCATGATGACGGGTATGCCGAGGAAAGTCGTGTAGTAGTTCATGGCAAAGGGAGTGCCGGCAAGCACCGTTCCCAAAACATCGCCCGATGTGATGTTAACCATCGCCGGATACGTAAGTGCGATACCGAGCGTCATGCCAACGAACTCACTACAGCCAAACTTCTTTGCCGCGGTATAGCCAAGGATAATCGGCAGGAAGTAGAAGAAGCCGTCACCAGCCGCATATAGAATCTGGTACAAGCCATCTGTCGCCGTAATCCATCCAAGGGCGACGAGAATACTCAAAACACCCTTGATCATACCCGCGGCACACAGCACCGCAAGAATCGGCTGGATTACGCCTGAAATAGTATCGATAAGGGCACTAACAAGGTTTCCTTTCTTGACGGGCTCACCATCAAGATTAACCTCGCCCAGCCCCTCGACACCAGAAGCGGCAACCGCGGCATCGTAAACATCCTCAATCACATTGATGCCGACAACAACCTGATACTGGCCATTCGCGTTGATTACTTGAATGACGCCTTTATGAGACTCAATTGCCTTAGTATCGGCCTTCGCATCGTCTCGCAGCTTGAAACGCAGACGCGTCATGCAGTGCGAGATGCTCAGGATGTTTTCCTTACCGCCGACGAGGCCAACTACGTCCTCGCCGAGCTTGCGATTTGCAAGCTCTTTGCTTTCGCTCATGGTTTTCCTCCCATGCGACCTGTCCAAGGTCGGCCGCCCGCCATCATTTACAAAATTGATTTCCGATACTAGTGGAGTTCTGGCCAGAACTCCTTATTCGCCTCAATGAGATCGTCAAGGATCTTCTTTGCAACGGAGGCAGAGGGGACCGTCTTCGAAAGCGTCAGCGCCTGCCAAAGCTCCTGATAGGAATGGTCGACCCAAGCAGACACTGCAAGCTTTTCGACCGAGACCTGTTCCTCCATAAGTCCTTTCTGGAATTGCGGAATCTCACCTTGGCAAATTTTCTCGTAGCCGTCGCTGCCGACGATGCAGGGGATCTCGACCATAGCCGTTGGGTCAAAATTGGACACAGCCCCGTCGTTGGGAACAATCAGCGAGAAACGTTCACGGGTGTTCTCTGCCAAAGCGCGAGCGAGATCGACAATGTACTCAGCGTGGGTATCCGGCTTAAGGCCGAAACCCTCAGACGTGCCCTTTTCGATAATCTGGCGGGCGGTGCCGAAGACGCGTTTCTCGCGGCCCTCACGGACCTCGTCGGTGCGGGTGTGGTTGGGGTCGGTGTGCTCAACCACATAGTCCGGGAAGAGATAGTACTTGAGGTAGGTGTTCGGGATGGTATTCGGATCGAGCGCGTAAACATCCTTAGCCTTACGGAACGTCTGGTCCCAAGATGCATCGACGAATTCAAGGCCGGAATCCTCGCCGGCATAGCCGTTTTTAGCCATTTGAGCCTTGATAGTGGGCATAAGGTCATTGCCAGCACGGTCGTGAATCTTTGTCCACCAGCCAAAGTGGTTGAGACCGTAGTAGCCGACGACGAGGTCGTTGTGGTCCTTGAGACCACACATCTGAGCCATGATATCCATCAGTGCTATTGGCATGTCGCAGATGTTGATGATCTTTGAATCCGGGCGAAGACGGCGTGTCGCCTCGGCAACGATTGCCGCGGGGTTGGAGTAGTTGAGCATCCATGCGTCAGGACTGTATTTCTCCATGTAGTCAAGGATCTCGAGTACGCCGCCAATGGAGCGCAAGCCATAAGCAATGCCACCAGGACCGCAGGTCTCTTGGCCAAGAACGCCATAGCGCAGGGGAATCTTCTCGTCCTTATCGCGCATAGCGTACTTGCCAACGCGAATCTGGGCAAGTACAAAGTCGATGCCTGTGAAGGCCTCCTCAGGGTCGGTCGTATAGCTGAAGGTTACCTCTGGAGCATTCTCCCTGATGTAGATGGCACATGCCTTGGCAATTGTCCCCTGACGCTCGGCATCGTTGTCATAGAGCGTAATCCTATTGATGGGGAACACATCACGCTTCGCGAGAAGTGTCAGAACAACACCCGGTGTATAAGTGCTTCCGCCTCCCGCGATAGTAACCGCATAGCTCTGTTTTGCCATTACAAATCCTCCTGTCTAGACATGTACTTGACAACTTGAATTATAGCCACATGATTTGCTATCTGTCTAGACATGTTAAGCGCACGGGTGAACGGTTGATTTATGGCGGTAAGCGGCAACTTTAAGTGCCTCCACTTCCTATAATTGATAGAAGCGGATAATCGCGCCGATTCGACGCATTCCGTACAACCTCAATAAGGAGAGCATTTTGGCAAGAATCCTGTACAGTGAAATTTACCGAAGCCTACGAGAGCGAATTGTCGAAGGCAAGCATCCCGTGGGATCGCTCCTTCCTTCCGAACAAAATCTTTCCAAAGAGTTCTCCTGCTCTCGAATGACGGTGCGCAAGGCTATCTCACTTCTCGCAAATGAAGGTCTAGTTCAGTCCATTAAAGGCAAGGGAGTCCTCGTAATCGAGACGTCACATGCAGGCACCAGCAAAGAGGGCGCATTCACCGTAAGCGGCCTTTGTTCGTTCAGCGAATCGGCACACGCGATCGGAGCAATCCCAACGTCAAAAATCGTCTATTTCGAACACGTAAGCACCAATAAGTATCTAGCTCAGTTGACGGGATTTCCCGAAGGAGAAGACCTTACGCATTTGAAGCTCGTCCGCATGCTCGACGATAAACCGGTCGCAGTCGACCGCCACTACTTCCTAACTTCTTCCGTTCCCGGCTTAAACGAGCAGAATGCCACCCTATCGCTCTTCCATTACATCGAGGATGAGCTAGGGCTCACCATTGCCGTGAGCAAACGAACGATAACCCTCGACCAGCCCGACACCGAGGACTGCCGGCTGCTTGGCGTCGATTCTTCTTCGTATCTGGCAGTCGTAACCAGCCAGACATTCGACTCAACCGGAACTCAATTTGAGTACATCGAGGCACGTTACATTCCAAGCATTTTTCATTTTCATGACACGGCAACGCGCACGCCCTTACCCTAGCAAACGGCACGGAGCAGACTCTTCCCTAATTAATTTGTTCAACAAGAGAGCCGGGGCCCGCATGATGCGGACCCCGGCTCAATACCGTGACGATATTTCAGTTACGCTCTACACGTAGAACAGGATGTCGTCGTAAGTCGGGACCGGCCAGTAGTCGGCAGCCACGATCTCCTCCATGGCATCCACGGCGGCGCGCAGCGCATCCATAGCGGGAACGACCTCGTGCGCGTACACGTTGGCCTGCTCCTGGCTATCGAGGGCCTCAGCCTTCTGATGCACGGCGTCAAGCGCCTTGATGGAGTCGTTGATGGTGGTGATGCCGTTGCAGAGCTTGTTGAGCGTGTTCTGCTCGCACTGCATGGCGGCCTCAGCACCGGCGGCACGAATAGTCTCAAGGCCCTTAGCGACCTTGGTGGCATAGGCGGTAATGACCGGGCGATAGGTACGACGCGCCTCGCGAACCATCGTGGTAGCCTCGATGTTCATGAGCTTGTTGTACTTCTCGAGCTTGCAATCGTAGCGGCACTGGGCCTCGGCCTTGGTCAGAACACCCGTCTCCTCAAAGAGCGCAATGGCCTTATCGGAAACAAAGGCGGGCAGGGCGTCGGCCGTGGTCTTGTTGTTGGCAAGGCCGCGCTTCTCGGCCTCAACGGGCCACTCGTCGGAGTAACCATCGCCGGAAAAGAGGATGCGCTGGTGATCGGTCAGCACCTTCTTGCAGTACTCGAGCGCGGCGTCCTGGAACTTATCCTCGGGCGTACCCTCAAGCGCGTCGGCGAAGGACTTGAGCGACTTGGCCACGGCGGCATCGAGCACCAGGTTGGAGTCGGAGACGTTCTGCTCGGAGCCGCAGGCACGGAACTCGAACTTGTTGCCGGTGAAGGCGAACGGGGAGGTACGGTTGCGGTCGGTGTTGTCCTGCATCAGTTTGGGCAGAGTATCGGCGCCCAGGTCGAGCACGCCGCGCGTGGCATGGACGGAAGCCTTGCCATCGATGATCTTCTCGACGACCTCGGTAAGCTGGTCGCCCAGGAAGATGGACATAATCGCCGGAGGAGCCTCGTTGGCGCCCAGACGATGGTCGTTGCCGGCCGAGGCAACAGAGGCACGCAGGAGCTCCTGATAGTTATCGACGGCCTCGATCACCGCGGTGAGGAAGACGATGAACTGCAGGTTGTCGAGCGGGGTGTCGCCCGGATCGAGCAGATTCTCGGACTCGGTGCCGAGCGACCAGTTGTTGTGCTTGCCCGAACCGTTGATGCCCTCGAAGGGCTTCTCGTGCAGCAGGCAGACCAAGTCGTGGCGGGAGGCGATGAGCTTCATCTTCTCCATCATGACCAGATTCTGGTCGATGGCCTCGTTGACTTCGCCATAGACGGGGGCGAGCTCATGCTGGCAGGGAGCGACCTCGTTGTGCTTGGTCTTGGCGGGAATGCCAAGCGCCCACAGCTCATCGTCCAGGTCCTTCATATAGGCCGAGACGGTGGGGCGGATTGCGCCAAAGTAGTGCTCCTCGAGCTCCTGGCCCTTGCAGGGAGCGGCGCCAAAGAGGGTGCGGCCGGTGATGACCAGGTCCTTGCGCTTGCGGTAGGCGTCCTTCTTGATCAGGAAGTACTCCTGCTCGTCGCCCACGGAGGGAACGACCTTCTTGGGGGTCTTACCAAACAGCGCCAAAACGCGCTTAGACTCACGCGAGAGCGCGGTCATGGAGCGCAGCAGCGGGGTCTTCTTGTCCAGGG
>CAJMSO010000052.1 GCA_905216075.1 uncultured bacterium
CGCGAAGAAGCCGAGACCATCCTAGACCTCCTCAAGGACAAGGTCGTACTCTCGTGCTCGAACCTCGAAACCGCCCGCAAGCTCTCCGAGTCCATGGGGTCCTACACAGCGGTTGCGCAATCCACAAGCCGCACAAAAGGAGTGAACACTGGCTCGACGGGAACGAGCGAGGGCCTCGTGCGCAGGCCCCTCATAACTCCAGACGAGATCCAGCGCTGGACGGGCCGCGAAACAGGCGCGCTCGTGATCCACGACGGCGTACCTATGGCCTTCCCCAGCCGAGACGTTACCGAAACGTTTGTGGGCGGCATGCTCGGCATGACATCGCCCGAGGCCGAGCGCACGCTTATGGAGCGGTCCATCGCTTCTCGCAGAATGCGAAACAAGGAGGTACCGAGGGTATGGAATGGCATCGTTGTAAACAACATCGCAGCGGCGGGGCGGAAAGCGGCCGACAGCTACGTTCCCGAAGGGTTCTAGCCCCCCATAATCGCCCGTTACCAGCAAGAACGTCCCATAAGACTACGCGCCCGCACCCGTGCACTACGCGCGGGCGCGGGCCCTTTTGATGCACCGCTCAGGCTTTGACCTGCGCATTCGAACTCGGCTCGCCGAGTTGCGCCGTTCGCCTTCGGCGAAACGTAGTGGAGCCTTATCCTGCACCGCCACTTCGTGGCGGAAAACCGAATCCAAAGCGATGCGTAGCATTCGAGCCATAGCGCCGAAAAATGACGCCAGAAGCCGGCAGCCGAGCTAGCCATCGAACAGGTCTGAATCGAAAAACTCTCTCAAGGAGACGCCGAGCCCGCCTGCGATGCGCTCGATATTCTCGATGGAGACGTTGCGCTTGCCGGTCTCGACTTCGGCGAAATAGGTGCGCGACATCTCGATGGAATATGCGAAGGCCTCTTGGCTCACGCCGAGCCCGGCCCTCAATTCCTTGACGCGAAGCCCCACGCGCATCTTGGGGCCCAGTTGAGTCATCGGCACCTCCTTACCTTCGGTGTCAATGATTCGGCCCTGTTCTATATAAGTCACACCTATATAAGTGACAATTTGAAATACAATACGGGAATCAGAGGATTTCAATCTGGGAGGAAGCACGATGAACATTGAAATCTCTAGGAGGGCGTTTCTCGCAGCGGGACCCCTCGCCGTCATGGGCTCGCTCGGGCTCGCCGGGTGCGGCAAGAGCAGCATCAGCGGCAAGACCCTCTACTACTACTCGGTTTGCGGCAGCGTGGCCCTTGGCAAGGTGTGCGCGAACAAGCCCGGATCCGCGTCGACGATCAAGTTCGAAGAGAGCACCTGGCACTATGTCGGCTCCCAGGAGCTCAGCGGCGATTGGGAAGCCGAGGGCGACGATGTGGTTCTGTCCTCCTCGCAGCTAGGTACCGTTACGCTCGTGAGGCAGGACGACGGGAGCTACGTGCCCTTGGGGTGCGAAGACTACGGCGAGAGGTACTTCGAGGACGAGTCGGCGGCAAAGTCCTACTACGACGAATACACGGCGGCCACGCCCGACAGGGTGAGAGACACACTGGAGAGTGCCACCTGGTCGGTGAAGAACCCGCCCTCGACCCAAACCGTCGCAGAGACGCTCTCGTTCGACGACGGCTCGCTCGCATTCACGAAGGGCGAATACCAGAGGAAGGGCTCTTACACCGACGCCCCGCGCGAGAGCTCATGGCTCGCCTCGGACCATTCCGGCGAATACGAGCTCGACGTGACCTCCCAGTGGGTGAGCTCGGACGGATCGTCGCCGCGACCCTTAATCTACGAGGGGACGATGACCGTCGGGGGCGAGGCGACAAACTTTAAGCTGTCCGACCGCAGGGGCTCCCTCACGCTAACCCTTTCCTCCGAGTGGAGCGCGGTGGTGTTCGTCAATGGAGAGTAGGCGCGACAGGGGCACCGAACCATGCGGAAACAGGCGACTCGTGGCGGCAATCATCACGCAAGCGAAGTCGAAGAGGAAGGCGATAGCGACGGCGGCCGTCCTGCTCGCCGCAATCCTCGCTCTCGCCTGGCCGCACGCCATGCCCATGGGAAATAAAGACGAAGGCAATTCGGCTGCGTCCATGCAGGGAGAAGCCGCGGGAACAACCGAAGAAGACAATGAGACGAGCTCCGTCGCGCGAGGCGACATGAACGAAGTCTCCGGACCGACGACCGAAGACGCCCAGGCTGGGGAAGCCGCTGCGAACGAGAGTAGGACGACGGGTAACGGCTCGAACGTCCCGTCGTCCGGGAAGAGCGGTAAGGACTCCGGCGGATCAGGATCGGGAAACTCCTCCGCGCAGAGAGCCGTCTCCCATCGGCACAACTGGGTTGCCCAGACCAAGACCGTCCATCACGACGCGCAGTACAAGACCGTCCACCACGATGCGCAGTACAAGACCGTCCACCACGATGCGGTTGTGAAGTATGTCAACATTTGCAATAACTGCGGTGCGGATATTACCGGGAACGAAGCTGCTCATATTAAGAACTCGTTGCTTAATGGCGGTAACTGTGGTTCTTGTCATTCAGAAACTCGTACTGTGCAGGCGGCTTATGACGAACAGGTAAAGGTTTCCGATGCCTACAACGAACAGGTTCAGGTAAGTGCGGCATGGGACGAGACCGTGACCACCGGGTACAAGTGCTCGGGCTGCGGCGCCACGAAATAGCCCCCCGCCACCGGATTCCGGGTCAGAGCGTGCATATGCCGGACAGGAGCCCATCGACGGCAAACGCATAAATCCCAAAACTCGTCACGCACCCTCGAGTTTCCTTAAGCAAGGTTCCAAGGGGCAGCAGCCCCTTGGCGCGCAGGGGTGCGGGGATGGCGCGAGACATCCCCGGAAAACCGGCGTGGGCGTGCCATTGGCGCGGCCCTGTTGATGCAACTCACTCCCCTCCGGCGATGTACACGGTCCGGCCGCTCTCGCAGTCGATGCTTTCCACGTCGCCGCGCCCGATGCGGACGGCGGCCCATCCGCCCTCATCCCCCACCAGGGCATCGGCCTCGCCGCGCGCCTCTGAGACGAGACGCTCGAGCCCGGGCGACCCTTCCGGCGCGACGCCCACCTCATACGCCCCTCCCTCGAGGTCCGTCTCGTACTCAACGACGACCGTCAGCCCGTTTCCCTCGCCCGGAACCTCGTCCGAGCAACCTACGGCGCCGCACTCGAACATCCCCATGGAGTTACCTCCTCCTGACGGCGCTGAGCGGTTTCGGGGAGAAGCGCTCGTCGCGCTCGACGACGGCGAAACCCATCGAGCGATTCAGCTCGGCCATCTCCTTGAGACTGAAATAGCCCAGCTCGTCGTCGTAGCCCTCGACGAGGCCGAACGCCTCGTCCGTGCCGTCGAACTCGAGCAGCCACCAGTCCCATCCGTTCACGCACGAGAAGTAATGGACGTAGACCGTGGGGTCCTCCGCCCCATCCTGCTCGTAGAGCCCCGGCAGCCCCTCCGCAATCTCCCTCGTCATCAGTTCCCGCATGTCTTCCTCCGTTTCCGGGCACGTTGCCCTGAACATCTCGCCCTTGCGGGCAAAGCCGAATGGCGACGCCGTGCGTCGTCGTCGGCTTTGCTCCCTGCAAAGCCGCACCGGAGCGAAGACGGGTCAAGGGAGGTCCATGACGACCTCCACCAACCGGAGCGGAGCGGAGGTTTGTGCGGGGTCTCATGGGCCCCTTGACGCGGCGTAGCGGAGGTGCCACCCGGCCGCATAGCCGTAGCCAAGTCGCGGCGGATGCCGGCTAGCAAAGACCCGACCGAGTACCCATAAATCAAGGCGGCCTCACGATGGAGAGACCGCCTTGATTCCTCGTTTTCCTCTTTTGTTGTTTTGCGTAGCCCTAAACTGAGCACAATTCGGAGCCAGTATTCAATCAATCATCTATTGGTAGTCGTTTGCATACGAGCTATAGAAGAGCGCCTTGCAATCGACATCGCTGTAGCCCATAACAGCATCCTGTACATCGGCGCGCAAGAGGTTAAGCACCTTGTATACGCCCCCTCCCATGTCCCCAACGAAAAGCACCTGCTTAAATACGTTGGGATACTCACGCAGATAGGCAACGTAACCTCTGAGCTTGGCAAGCGTGTCACTGAGGAAATCACCGTGCGGATCGACGATTGACGGTCTGATTGTCCCGTCACCGTCCTTCACGAAGAAGAGGAAGTCCGGATGCAGGGCCTTGCGTCCCACCGAAGACATGTACGGAATCGAAAACGCCTTGGCAGACATGCTGCCCGACGGATTGCGATAGAAGGCAACCGTGCGATTCTTTGCCAATTCGTTCCTAACGATATAGTCTTCCGCCGGGTTCAGGTCAAGCGGGCAGAGGCCGTCCTCTTTCTGCACGATATGGCACGGATACTTAGCGAAGTCATCCGACGTGCTGGCAGACGTGGGCCACTCTATCTTTGTGAGGCGCTTGCCTTCGGTTTCACGGGCCAGCTCGTCGTAACGCTGCTTTGCCGAGTCGTTAAGGTAGTCATAATCGCCAGATCCATCGACCTTATCGAAGTATTCCTTTCGGCATTGAGCCGCCCAGCCCTCGAGCGCATCAACGATGGCCTGTGTGCGCACCGCTGCGGCAAGGCGCAAGTCGCACTCGGGGCGCCCAAGCTCCTTGAAGTTGGCGCGACGATACTCATTCGCAAACTCCTTAGTGAAATGCATGTCGGCGTCGCGGGCGGCCTTTCTGAGGCCCTCGGCGTCCGTGCGGGCCTCCTCCTGCTCCTGGTCCTCAGTCTCGTTGAGCTTGTCGAGCGTGATCTTGACGGTCTCGGCAACCTCTACGTCGTGTTTGGCTTCGCGGTACTCGTCCTCGTTAGCAACGATGTATCCCTTGAGCTTCTGGACGAACTGTTTTTTCACGTCGGCCGCGGCATTGACATCGAGGCCAGTCTCGACAAGCAGAGTCGCCGTCTTAACCAGGCTCTGGAATTCGTTTCTAGCCTTCTTCGGAATGCGCTGGACGGGTATGGAATCGAAGGCTGTGCGGATGCCCTGCCACTCCTGATGTGTGAAAGACTGCTCGCGTTTGGTGGGCGGCTTGGGCTTTGCCATGGGCACGGGTTTTACGACCGAGACGGGCTGGGTCGGCTCGGTCTGCGTGGAACTTGGCTCAGGTGTCGCAGGTTGCTGCGGGGCAGACGCTGCAACGTAGTTGCCCGTTGCGGGCTGAGGCGCCAGCTCCGCTTCTGGCGCCGGAACGTCGACGGGCCTGACCGCCGAGGCAAGCGAGGGCTGCGTTCCCTGCATGTCCAACGGCTCTTGAATCGCGATGCCGGCAAGTGGCGCCTGGTAGCCGGGTTGTGCCTGCCGCGCCGCCTCAATGGCCTTCTCGTTCTCCTCGTACGCCTTGAGCTCCTGTTGGTAGTCGGCTTCGGACTTGGGCGCAGCCGCCGTGATAGTCACGGGGTTGAGAACGATGTTCTGCTTGCCGATGGAGCTCTCGCCCATGTCGTCCTTGCGGCCCATGAGGTAGTCGACCACGTCCTGAGTGCTCTCGGGATTGAACTGGGGCAGGTAGCAGGCGACGGAGTTCAAAAGATCATCGGATTCGATGCGCCGCGCAAGTGGAGTGCGTACCATACGTCCCACGAGCTGTGCGATATAGGTCGAGTCCGAACGCCTGCGCTGCGAGAAGATGACCTCCGCTCGCGGGCAGTCCCATCCGTTGGAGACAGCCTCCTTGGCGAAGAGCACGCGAATGCGCGAGGTGTCCTGAACGAACTCGGGCTCGACATAGGGGATGAGGTATTTTCCCGCCGCGATGTCCTTATGCTCGCCGAAGACGTTGGCGAACGACATCGCCTCGGAAAGGCCGGGGACCAGGCCCGTGATCTGGTCGCACATCTCAGCCAGGGCCGAGCTGCTCACGTTGTCTGCCGCTTGGATGAGCAGCAGCGGGTTGACGGGACTCTCGCCCTCGCGGGCACAGTACTCGCCCCACTCGCGGCAGGCCAAGGCATAGCGCTCGCACGCCATAGTGAGGTACTGGTGCTCGACTGGGTCGTCCTTCTCTGGCACGCGCAACTCGATGATGTCCTTGAGCAGACCTGACTCCTGGACCTCGCGAGGGGTCACAGCGACCTTTGGCATACGCACGCGATCGGCGCGCTGGTCCATGGCCGCCTCGAACCTCTGCGGTGTGGCGGAAATCCCGACGACGACGGGCATCGCGGCCCGGCCATCAAGCCCATCAATAAGGTTTGCGTAGATAGTCACCGTGCCGCGCTCGCTCGAGGCATTGGCGCCCAAGCCGCGGTGCGCCTCGTCGATGAACAGATAGAGGTTACGCTCCGGGTCCCTGATGGTGCGGTCAAGGATGTCCCAGAACACGCGGCCGGAGTTGGCCTCACTACCCTTGGTGAGCAGGCCGTTCTTACTGAGTAGGTCCTTGCTGAGGAAATAGACGTGGCGCGGCTCGAGAATGTCGTGCGCGGCTCCGAAGTCGTTGGTAATTGTGACCAGGTGGCGCCTGTCAAGGATGCTGTCTGCCAGCTTGTCCGCCACGTTTGAGAAACGCACGCCCGTCTGCTCGTTCAGGCTCGGGGAATCCGAGAGCCAAAGAACGACGGCATTCTCGTCAGGCATGAGGCTCAGATCGTCGTCTCCGAAGAAGAGCGCTTCGATCGTCGCTGCGCACATGACCGTTTTGCCCGACCCCGTGGGAGATGCGAGGCATATCGAGGCCAGCTCGCCGTCCTGCTCGTAGCGTCGGCGCATCGACTGCAACTTGTTCGCCAGGGTCGCGACCGCACCGGCTTGGAAATCCTTAAGTTCGACTCTCATGTTTACCTCACCGCATCCTCGGCGGCAATCTTGAACGATTGCAGGTAGTTCTCGTACAGGCGGACGACGTCGAGCCCAGGCAGTTGTGCCTTGACGGAGGCGTATCGAGCCGTGTCGTCCGTGATCACATAGGCGCACCCTATGCTGACATTCTGCTTGACGGCGTCTATGAAAGCGCCGACCGAAGCAAAGTCGAAGAGGACGGCGTAGGCGTCGGCCATGGCAAAGCCCGGCTGCTCGTGCTTGATGATGCTGCCACGCGAACCAGCGCGCAGCCACAGCAAGGGTGCGATTTCCTCGAAGGCAACGCCCAGCTCGACAGCGTCGGGGTCCTCGTAGGTGAGGTCGAAGAAGACCGCATTCTCCTCGAACCCGTCGGCCATGGGGAACTCGTCGGTGAACTTGTAGTCGCCCTTGATGGGGTCACCCTCGGGCGTCTTGCCCGTGATGGCCGCCGTGACGCGAGGCTTGGTAATGTACCGGCAGATACCCAGTGCCTCCCAATCGGGATCGCCCTGACGGAGCCCGCGCTTGATGAGTTTCTTTGTCTCGTCCTCGGAGACCTCGTTGTTCGTAATACTGATGGAGCACCTATGCCCGCCGTCTTGGTGGTTCAGGCGCATGACGGCATGCGCCGTGGTACCCGACCCTGAGAAGAAATCCACTATTAAGGCGTCACGCTTGTCCTTTGTGACAGTCTTCAGAGCATCTTCTACGGCATATAAAGATTTGGGGTAAGGAAAAACCCTCTGCGGAAGCATAGCGCGGACAAGCCTCGAACCATACTCTCCGGCATTGTGCGCTTGTCTGTTCCAAATCGTTTTCGGAGCCTTTAATATCTGCTGCTCTTCGGATTCTTCAAGTTCAACGATATTGTTGTCATCCCTGCCAACAATCAGAATTTCCCCGCGTTCTATACGTTCCCGCTGCTTTTTTCCAAGATACAGAATCGAATATCGATTTCGCTTGCGGTCGTATGCCCCGACTTTAGCTAGACCCTGAACAACGAGTTTTCGCAAATTGCCAGGATTCATCTGCCAGACTTTTTCAGCTCCCGTCCCGCGCGCAATGGGCCATGCGGTAAAGAGGCCTTCTTTATCGAATTCCGATGAGGGATGCTGGTCTATCGGGAGAGAATCGCCAACTTCAACTATTCGCTTTTTCTTAGGATCGATATACACCGGGTAAAAGCATCCCGGAGAATGCAATCTGTCCGAATTACTTCCACCTCTCATAAGCCGCTCCCAGCGAACACCCCGCTTGGAGCGGCTTATAGCATCATCAGCTATTTCTTTTCTCTGATTGATATCTGAGGTAAACAACGGATCCTCCAGCATCGAGGGACCCGCATCGCCGACATACACATAGAACGCGTACTCCTCCAGGCGGTACATCTCTTTGTCACGAGCCACGCCATTTGGGTTAATGACGATGCTGACCATTTGAATATGGGCTTCCGGGAATACCTGCTCCAACAACAGCCCCAACCTCAGATACTCCTTCTCATCAATCGTGACAATAAGCACGGAATCGTTGGGGTTGAGCAGCTGCTTGGCGAGCTTGAGGCGGCGCTCCATGAAAGCAAGCCACTTGGAGTGGCGATAGGCGTCAGAGCCGTCGACGTAATCGTTGTTGTATTTCCAGTCGCGGGCGCCAGTGTTATAGGGCGGATCAATATATATGCAGTCCACTTTGCCTGCATAGGCAAAGGCTAAGGTTTCAAGAGCATGGTAGTTTTCGCCGTTAATAACTACTTGATAGGGCTTATCGCCACCGCGCTCGACACGCCCAGTCTCTTTGAGGCCAGCATAAATCGGCTGGTCATATTCAGCAACAGGCACGACATCGTCGACAGCAACGGAGCGGGGCTCGCACTCGTTTTCGTCATATGAGGGCGATTGATATGGCTTTAGATCGGCACCCCCCCCCGAACGGTATTTACCAACCATAGCAGTTGGGAGTTAGAGTCCTCTTTTTTACCACGCTCGGGAAGCACCTGCACGACATCGCCCTTCATGATAGGTTTGCCATAAAGGCGAAGTCGTTCTGGACGGTTGTGTTCGAATACAAGCCCAAACTGGCGCTGCGCCGCAAAGGCGCGAATGTCAGCGGCAAGCTGACGGTCGCCCAGTTTAACCGCGCGATCAACGAGGTTTTGAACGACGGCCTGCGCTGTTTGAGACATTACTTCTCCCCCTTGCACTTCTCGTCGATCCACTCGCGCAGAACTTTGGCAACGGTCTTGTCTTGACGCGCTGCGTACGACTTAAGAGCCCGCTTGTCCTCGCGGGTTATCGAGAGCGTGAACTTATCTAGCTCCCTTTCGGCATGAACAGCCTGATCTTCCTCCATGATCGCCCCTCCGAATTGACCTGTTCTACGTTCCTTAATTGACCGAAATCATTTTACTTCAGAATACGTAATTACGTAATTACGTATGCCAATTTGAGCCATGCATCACTCAATCACTAGTCAGTATTCGTTGACGAATCGTTGGGGATAACGAATATATCGAGGTAGACAGTCGTTTTTTCCGTCTGTGAGTACCAGCAAATCGATACTCAAAACGTCGTGAGTACATTTTGAGTACCAGTCCGAGCGGCCTCTTGCGGGCGGACGCGATCTGCCGGTCAGCATTAATTGAAATAAATTGATGGCGTTACTTCGGTAATTGAAAACACTTTAAAAAATACCAGCAAACAATAATCCCAGCTAAACAGCTTGAGAGATTGCGTGGCTGGTTTGCATGTACCACATACACCACAATGCACAAGCATCCATGGCACGCAAATAAAAAACGAGGGAGGCCGCATCCGACCTCCCTCGCAAAGAGCTATTTACTATTCCCACTCGATGGTCGCGGGCGGCTTGGACGTGATGTCGTAGCACACGCGGTTGGCGCCGGGGACCTCGGCAACGATGCGGCCAGAGATGCGGGCCAGCACGTCGTAGGGCAGCTTGGCCCAGTCGGCGGTCATAGCA
>CAJMSO010000053.1 GCA_905216075.1 uncultured bacterium
CGATGGTCCAGCTCGACGGCGGCCGCTTTGCTGCGTCCGACCTCAACGACCTGTATCGTCGCGTGATCAACCGTAACAACCGACTCAAGCGCCTGCTCGACCTGGACGCCCCTGCGATCATCGTGAACAACGAGAAGCGCATGCTCCAGGAGTCCGTGGACGCCCTGTTCGACAACGGCCGTCGTGGTCGCCCGGTCTCTGGCCGTGGCGGTCGCCCGCTCAAGTCGCTCGCCGAGGCCCTCAAGGGCAAGCAGGGTCGTTTCCGCCAGAACCTGCTGGGCAAGCGTGTCGACTACTCCGGCCGTTCGGTCATCGTTACCGACCCCAAGCTGCTGCTGCACCAGTGCGGTCTGCCCAAGACCATGGCGCTGGAGCTCTTCAAGCCCTTCGTCATGAAGCGCCTGGTCGAGCTTGGCAAGGTCGAGAACATCAAGGGCGCCAAGCGCGCTATCGACCGCGGTGCCACCTTTGTGTGGGATATCCTCGAAGAGGTCATCGACGGCCGCGTCGTGCTGCTCAACCGTGCACCGACCCTGCACCGTCTGTCCATCCAGGCCTTTGAGCCGGTGCTGGTCGAGGGCAAGGCTATCCACCTGCACCCGCTGGTCTGCTCGCCCTTCAACGCCGACTTCGACGGCGACCAGATGTCTGTCCACGTGCCGCTGTCCAGCCAGGCTCAGGCCGAGGCTCGCGTGCTCATGCTCTCTGCGAACAACCTGCGCTCGCCGGCATCCGGCAAGCCGGTTAACATCCCTTCGCAGGACATGATCATTGGTGTGTACTACCTCACCCAGGTCCGCGAGGGTCTGCCGGGCGAGAACCACGTGTTCGCCAGCTTCGACGACGCGCTGCACGCCTATGACTGCCGTTCCGAGGTCGACATGCAGGCCAAGATCCAGGTCCGCGTGTCCGCTGCCGATGCCAACGTCATCAACGAGGACGGCACCCGTATCTTCCGTGTCAAGAACGGCAAGAACGAGTTCGCCGACTACGACGTTACTGGCAACAAGACCGCTCGCTTCGAGACCTCTATCGGTCGCATCATCTTCAACCGCCAGTGCCTGCCCGAAGACTACGAGTTCATGAATTACAAGATGGTCAAGGGCGATGTGGCCAAGCTGGTTGCCGACTGCTGCGATCGTTACCCCGAGGCCAAGGTCGGCCCGATCCTCGACGCCATCAAGTACTCCGGCTTCCACTACGCTACCCGCGCCGGCCTCACCATCTCGGTGTGGGACGCTCTCATCCCTGCCGAGAAGCAGGAGCTGCTCGATCGCGCCCAGGCCAACGTCGACCAGATCAACGAGTACTTCGAGGAGGGCTTCATCAACGAGACGGAGCGCCACATCGAAGTCGTTAACGAGTGGACCGCTTGTACCGATAAGGTTGCAGCGCTCATGCTCGACATGTTCGACGAGGAGAACCCGCTGTACATGATGGCCGACTCCGGCGCCCGTGGTTCTAAGACCCAGCTGCGTCAGCTCGGCGGCATGCGCGGCCTGATGGCAGACATGTCCGGCGAGACGATCGACCTTCCCATTAAGGCGAACTTCCGCGAGGGCCTGCTGCCGCTCGAGTACTTCATTTCGACCTACGGCGCCCGTAAGGGCCTGGTCGATACCGCATCCCACACCTCGGACTCTGGTTACCTGACCCGTCGTCTGGTCGACGTGGCCCAGGACGTCATCGTCCGCGAGGAGGACTGCGGTACGCACGAGGGCGTCACCTACAACCTCATCATCCCCGGCACCACCGACCTCAACACCGACCTCGTCGGCCGTTGCTTCATCGAGGACGTCGTGGCTCCCGATGGCACCGTGCTCTTTGAGCAGGACGGTTACATCGAGAAGGTCGCCGACATCCAGAAGATGGTCGATGCGGGCCTTAAGAAGGTCAAGCTTCGCGCGCTGCTCACCTGCCGCTCCAAGTACGGCGTGTGCCAGAAGTGCTACGGCTGGGATCTTTCCACCCGTCGTCCGGTCGCCATCGGTACCGCGGTCGGCATTATTGCCGCCCAGTCCATCGGCGAGCCCGGTACGCAGCTTACGATGCGTACCATTCACTCCGGCGGCGTCGCTGGCGTCGACGATATTACGCAGGGTCTGCCTACGGTCAGTCGTATGTTCGATATCGTCGGCAACGTCAACGAGAAGATCCTGGGTCGCGAGGCCGAGCTGGCTCCGTACTCCGGTCACCTCTCGATTAAGCCCGAGAAGTCCGAGTACGTGCTGACGCTCACCGACTCCGAGGATCACACCCGTGTCCTCGACGAGCGTCGCGTTCCTGCATCGGTGCGCTTTATGCCCGAGATCGAGGACGGCTGCGAGGTTCGCGCCGGCGACCAGATCACCAAGGGCTTCGTCAACTTCCGCAACCTGCGCAAGCTGACCGACATCGAGTCGACGATGCACACCTTCGTCGAGAGCGTCAAGGACGTCTACACCAGCCAGGGCGTCGACCTGAACGACAAGCACATCGAGGTGCTCGCACGTCAGATGCTGCGTCGCGTTCAGATCACCAACCCCGGCGACTCCAAGTACCTGCTTGGTCAGTACGTCGACCGCTACGAGTTCGCCGACGAGGTCGAGCGCGTTGCCCGTTTGGGCGGTCAGGCTCCCGTGGCCGAGCCCGTCATCTTGGGTACGCTCAAGGTCGCGTCCAACATCGACTCCTGGCTGTCGAGCGCTTCGTTCATCCGTACCGCTGGCGTCCTTACCGAGGCTGCCATCGAGGGCAAGGTCGACCACCTGCTCGACCTTAAGTCCAACGTCATCGTCGGTAAGAAGATCCCGGCTGGTACCGGCCTCAAGCCGTACGCCAACGCCAAGCTGACGTATCGCACGGCCGACGGCTATGTCGACATCGATGGCCCGGCTTCGCCCAACGCCAAGTCGCTGCCCGATTGGGCTCCGGTGGAGCTCAAGGACATGGACGAGCAGCTCCCGCAGCAGCTCGACTGGGCCGGCTACGACGAGTTCGGTGGTGCTGACGGTTCGTTCACCCGCAACGGCCACACCATCTCCGCCGAGAAGGCTCGCCTGTACCTGTTCGATGACCTGGGCGTGTCGCAGCGCTGGACCAACAAGTTCAGCGAGGTCGGCATCGAGACGGTCGGCGACCTGGTCGGCAAGTCCGAGGAGGATCTGCTGCGCATCGATGGCATCGGTGCCAAGGCGATCGAGGAGCTCCGTGATGGCCTCGAGGCCCACGACCTGCTCTACATCCTCGAGAACAACGACGACGTTGCCGACGAGGAAGACCTCTCGCAGCTTCTGCAGATGGTCTTTAGCCCCGACGGTCCGGACGATATCCTGCTGGGTACCTCCGCTCCGACGCATCACGCCGACGCCGACGAGGAGCTCCTGGGCGCCCCGATCGACGACAAGAAGGCTCCCGCCAACGGCGCGATCAACGAGGACATGGCTTCCCTCGACGAGCTGCTCAACCAGCTCGTGGACACCGACGACGCCGAAGAGGCCAAGGACAACGACGAGGAGTAATTTCCTAGTACGTTAACCGTCCTTCCAAAGACCCGCTTCCCAACAGGGGAGCGGGTCTTTTTTGTTGAAGAAAACCTACCAAAAAGGGACAGGTTTATTTTGGTAGGTTATTCCTGCTTGAATTTGAAACATTTCGTTCGGTCAAAGCGTATCTATGGTGAGGGCCTCAGCAAGAAACATCAGCATCACCGGGAGGTGATTATGGAAGAACAAGCATTTAGACAGGCGGTCGAAGATTACCGGGATGTCGTGTTTCGGATCGCATTGACGTACCTACGCGATCGTGCCGATGCCGACGATGTTGCCCAAGATGTCTTTCTTAAGTTGCTCAAAAGCGATGGACACTTTGAAAGTTGGGAGCATCTTCGTCGCTGGCTTATTCGGGTCACGATCAATGAATGCAAATCGCTCTTTCGAAAGCCATGGAGGCGCATAGAGGATATTGAGAACTTGGCCGATTCACTCTCGGCAGCGCAGGATGAGACCAAGGTGGTCCTGTCAGACGTTATGCGACTTCCGGAACGATTCCGTGTTCCCATCGTGCTCTATTACTATCTAGGCTTTTCGACCTCAGAGATTGCCGAGTTGTTGCATGTACCAGCCGCGACCGTTCGAACGCGTTTAGCTCGCGGTCGATCGAAGCTCAAATTCATCCTAGAGGAGGGCGACCGTGAAATCCAATCAAATCAAGCAGGCCTTCGAGTCCATCCAAGCCGATAGCAATCTTGCAGATCGCGTTCTTAATGCAGCTGAAGGCGAGCCGCTTCGCAAAAGGGGTCATGCTAAGCCCCTCTATGTTGCGGTTATCGGATGTCTTGCCGGAGTGTTGGCGACCGGAGGGGTCGCCTACGCCGTTGTCAATTCCAGCTATTTTGCCTCAGCCTGGGGAAACCACGGCAACGGGGATTCCATTACCTGGACCAACGGCGGCTCATCGGGAACTAAATATACCTACACCAGAGAGTTTGGCGATGGCATCGCGCCCCAAAGCCTGGAGGGCACAGTCCAGAAGGTTAATCTGTCCGTCGAGGGTAACGGCTATACGCTTGATATCCATGAGATGGCAATCGACCAAAACGGCTGCGGAGCCGTGACGTTTACGTTGTCCAATCCAAATGGAGTTAACTACTACAAGCCAGCAGCAGAGATTGGCGAACTTGTTCTCTATGGTGAAGAAGAACAGGGCATCGGCACGCCCGATATGAAGTTCGGCGAGGAATGGCCTGACACACGCAGCACAATTGATAAGGACACATCAAGCGATACTGTCATTAATGGCACGATGTACTTTGCCGCTATGGATCGCGAGCGAGATTTGCAACATGCGGTCACCTGGAATATCCACTGGACCGAGGGTGAAGGTGAGAGTGCGAGGCGGTTTGAGGCGTCGACACCCGAGTTCAATATTGGAGCGTACGTCGATACAAAGGAACTCCGCTCCGGTGACTCGCCTCTTGAGATTAGCCCGTTTTCCATCCAGACGCACATCGATGATTTGGGCTATGAAGCAGTTGAAAATAAGCTGACCGTCAGCTACAAGGATGGATCGGAGCAGATTATCGAAGATGACGACGCAGGGGTGTTCAACTTATATTTTTCTTATGCGCGCAATAGCGGAGAGAACATCTGGCTGCCAACGAAGTTGATCGATGTCGACCAAGTGGTCTCAGTAACGCTTGAGGGCACGAGGTACACGTCAACAGGAGAGACCGAAACAGAAGTACCCTTTACCATCGTCTATTCGTAAGATTTGGGGCCGCTTCCTACTAGGGGAAGCGGCCTCTTTTGCGGTAAATGGGCGCTTAAAGCGAGCAGTATTCGTCTGAATTTCGGAAGTATGCGGCAAAATCTTGATAGGCCGCCCGGCCCGGGAATCTGCTCCCGCGCACAGGAGGGGATTCCTTTTGTGTAGGCTTTGCGGAAATGTGCCTATTTTGGGATACGCCCGGCGGCGTGGTCTGTTGACGGCACAGCTAACGCCACGTATCCTATCGAACTGCGTGTTTCGTAGGGGGATGCTGACCCCTCGATTCAAGCCGTTGCACTTTACAGAAAGCTGGAATCATTCGAGAAGGAGTACGCTTTGCCTACTATTAACCAGCTGGTTCGCCAGGGCCGTCGTTCCGTGCCCAAGAAGTCCAAGAACGCTGCTCTGCAGCACAACTCCCAGAAGCGCGGCGTGTGCACCCGCGTCTTCACCACGAGCCCCAAGAAGCCGAACTCGGCTCTTCGTAAGGTTGCCCGTGTTCGCCTCGTCAACGGCATCGAAGTTACCGCTTACATCCCGGGTGAGGGCCACAACCTGCAGGAGCACTCCATCGTGCTCGTCCGCGGCGGTCGTGTCCGTGACCTCCCTGGTGTCCGTTATCACGTCATCCGTGGCGCCTACGACGCTGCTCCGGTCCAGAACCGTATGCAGGCCCGTTCCAAGTACGGTGCTAAGCGCCCCAAGGCTAAATAAGCCAGATAACGTTTTGATACTTTCGCCGTGTGCCGCCTAAGCGCCGCACGGTAGACACTTAAGGAGATTTCACATGCCGCGTCGTGCAGCAGCTAATCGTCGTGAGGTTCAGCCTGACGCCGTTTACAACAACCGCCTGGTGACTCAGCTCATCAACAAGGTCCTTCTTGACGGCAAGAAGGCCACCGCTGAGCGCATCGTTTACACCGCTTTCGAGATCGTTGCCGAGAAGTCTGAGGGTGGCGACGCTCTCGCTACCTTCAAGAAGGCTATGGACAACGTCAAGCCCACGCTCGAGGTTAAGCCCAAGCGTGTCGGTGGCGCTACCTATCAGGTCCCGATGGAGGTCAACTCCCGTCGTTCCACCGCTCTGGGTATCCGCTGGATCGTCAACTTCTCCCGCGCTCGCAAGGAGAAGACCATGGCCGAGCGTCTCGCCAACGAGATCCTCGACGCTTCCAACGGCCTGGGCGCTTCCGTCAAGAAGCGTGAGGACGTCTTCAAGATGGCCGAGGCCAACCGCGCGTTCTCTCACTATCGTTGGTAAGTTAAGGTAAGGAACTAACATGGCTAAGCCTAAGTACAAGCTTTCCGATACCCGTAACATCGGCATCATGGCCCACATCGATGCTGGTAAGACCACCACGACCGAGCGTATTCTTTACTACACCGGTAAGACCCACAAGATCGGTGAGGTCCATGAGGGCGCTGCCACCATGGACTGGATGGTTCAGGAGCAGGAGCGCGGCGTAACCATTACCTCCGCTGCTACCACGTGCTTCTGGAACAAGGACGGTAAGGACTACCGCATCCAGATCATCGACACCCCGGGCCACGTTGACTTCACCGCCGAGGTCGAGCGCTGCCTGCGCGTCCTCGATGGCGCTGTCGCCGTCTTCGACGCCGTTGCCGGCGTTCAGCCCCAGTCTGAGACCGTTTGGCGTCAGGCTTCCACCTTCAACGTCCCCCGTATCGCCTTCATCAACAAGTATGACCGCGTGGGCGCTGACTTCTTCAACGCTATCGAGACCATGAAGGATCGTCTCGACGCCAACGCCGTGGCCGCTCAGGTCCCGATGGGCGCCGAGGACAACTTCTGGGGCGTCATCGACCTGGTCACCATGACTGCATGGGACTTCAAGGCCGACGAGAAGGGTATGACCTACCCCGAGCCGATGGACGAGATCCCGGCTGAGTTCGCTGACATCGCTGCCACCAAGCGCGAGGAGCTCCTCGACGCTGCTGCCAGCTTTGACGACGAGCTCATGGAGAAGATCCTCATGGAGGAGGACTTCACCGTCGAGGAGCTCAAGGCTGCTCTTCGTAAGGGCGTTCTGGCCAACGAGCTCAACCTCGTCTTCGTTGGCTCTGCCTACAAGAACAAGGGCGTTCAGGAGCTGCTCGACGCTGTCGTCGACTACCTGCCCAGCCCGCTCGACGTTGAGGCCGTCACCGGTACCGATCCGGACACCGGCGAGGAGATCCAGCGTCATCCTTCCTTCGACGAGCCCTTCTCCGGCCTGGTCTTCAAGATCATGACCGACCCGTTCGTCGGTAAGCTCACCTACGTCCGCGTTTACTCCGGCCGTGCCGAGTCCGGGTCCTACGTGGTCAACGCTTCCAACGGTCAGCGTGAGCGCCTCGGCCGCATCCTCGAGATGAACGCCGCCGAGCGTATCGACCGTGACGACGCTGCCGCCGGCGACATCGTCGCTTGCGTCGGCTTCAAGAACTCCACCACCGGTGACACCCTGTGCGCCGAGGGCAAGGAGATCGTCCTCGAGAAGATCGAGTTCGCTAAGCCCGTTATCGACGTTGCCATCGAGCCCAAGACCAAGGCCGAGCAGGACAAGATGTCCCTGGCTCTGACCAAGCTCGCCGAGGAGGACCCGACCTTCCAGGTGTCCACCAACCACGAGACCGGCCAGACCATCATCGCCGGCATGGGCGAGCTGCACCTCGAGATCATCGTCGACCGCCTGCTCCGCGAGTTCAAGGTTGACGCTAACGTTGGTAAGCCCCAGGTTGCCTACCGCGAGACTGCTGGTCACGACGTCGAGAAGGCTGAGGGCAAGTTCGTCCGTCAGTCCGGTGGTCGCGGTCAGTACGGTCACGCTGTCATCAAGCTCGAGAAGATGGAGGAGGGCTTCGGCTACGAGTTCGTCAACGCTATCGTCGGCGGCGTCGTGCCCAAGGAGTACATCCCGTCCATCGACAAGGGCATCCAGGAGGCCCTGAACACCGGTGTTATCGCCGGCTTCCCGGTCCTCGACGTTAAGGTCACCCTGTTCGACGGTTCTTACCACGAGGTCGACTCCTCCGAGGCCGCCTTCAAGATCGCCGGTTCCATGGCTATCAAGGACGCCCTCAAGAAGTCCGATCCGCAGCTGCTCGAGCCGATCATGGCTGTCGAGGTCGAGACCCCCGAGCAGTACATGGGCGACGTTATGGGCAACCTCTCCGGTCGCCGCGGCAAGATCGAGGGCATGGAGGATCGCAAGAACACCAAGCTCATCCGTGCCAAGGTGCCGCTGGGCGAGATGTTCGGTTACGCTACCGACCTTCGCTCCCAGACCCAGGGCCGTGCATCCTACACGATGCAGTTCGACTCTTATGAGCCCGCGCCCAAGTCCATCGTGGACGAGGTCATGAGCAAGAACGCCTAAGTTCGAGCTCCCTGTTACGTAATCCGCGAGAACATCTCTCGCACTCTTTGGAGGTTTAAGTTGGCTACCCAGAAGATCCGCATTCGCCTCAAGGGCTATGATCACGAGGTCGTCGATCAGTCCGCGAAGCTCATCGTCGAGACCGCTCAGAAGACCGGCGCTCGCGTTTCCGGTCCTGTCCCCCTGCCCACCGAGCGCAACCTGTACACGGTTATCCGCTCGCCGCACGTGAACAAGGACTCCCGTGAGCAGTTCGAGATGCGCACTCACAAGCGCCTCATCGACATCCTCGACCCCACCTCGGGCACCGTTGATTCGCTCATGCGTCTCGACCTCCCCGCTGGCGTCGACATTGACATCAAGCTCTAAGCGATATCGCTCATAGCTTACAGAGCCCCGCTGCCATTTTGGTAGCGGGGCTCTTTTGTTTTGAGTTTAGATTTTGGGATAGTGAATTCGTCTGCCGAGCCGACGGCTGCGGCGTCCTATTCGCTCAGGGGGCGCAAGGATGCTTCTTCGAAGTGGAAGACGCACAAGCCGCTCTCGGTCTCAATGCATGCGCGGCCGCAATCGTCGACCGTTCTAAATATGCCTCGTGCCAGCTCGTCTCCAGCGGGGGAGCGGGCGATAACGTGCTTCCCGATCCAATTGAGGTGAGCGATATATTCGTCGTGGACGGGCGCGAGCGGACCGGCGTCTTCTTCCTTGGCGTTGAGGCGCTCTGCCCAGGTATCTACAGCGTCTATAACTGCGTGATAGACCTCATCGAGGAGCATGTCGACGGCGGGAACGCTCTCGTTGAGGTCCGAGAGGCCAATTGCCGCCAGGCCGCCATCGGGAACCTCCGCGGGCACATAGTTCACGTTGACGCCGATGCCACAGACCGCAAAGGGTTTGCCTTCGTTATCGCGTGCGGCCTCGACTAGAATGCCACCGAGCTTGCGCCCTCGCGCGACCAGGTCGTTGGGCCATTTGAGGCCAATCTCGTTTGCAAGACCCTGCTTTTCGAGTGCTTCGAGCACCGCTAGGCCGCTGACGGCGGCAAGACCAGAGTACTTTGCGGGATTAACGCATGGACGCAGGACAATCGAAAGCAATAGGTTGCCGGCGG
>CAJMSO010000054.1 GCA_905216075.1 uncultured bacterium
AATCGGAATATCCCAAGTCGATTGCCAAGATTACGATCGACGAAGACTACGTAGGCCATACCCACGAGTAGGGCTGCGCCGGTAAAGCTAGGTATACAGAAGGGGAGAGCATGAAGTGCCTATATCTACTTCGTCATGGCCAGACGGAATTCAACGTCAAAAAGCTCGTCCAGGGCCGCTGCGATTCACCGCTCACCGACTTAGGCCGTCAGCAAGCCGGGATGGCAGCCGCATGGCTCAAAGCCCACGGCGTCGTCCCCGACAAAGTGGTCTCATCACCCTTAGGCCGAGCCATGGACACGGCAAGTCTCGTCGCATACGAGCTCCTCGGCGCAGACGCTGAAGTTGAGCCCTGCGAAGGCATTATCGAGCGCTGCTACGGCACCTTCGAAGAGGGCCCGCACGACGCGCTACCCACCGACGTCTGGGATCCAGGCGAGGACTTAATCCCATTCGGAGGAGAAGGAAGCCAGGCGCTGCAAGAGCGCATGGTAGACACCCTCACCAATATCATGGACGCCGATGGTATCGAAACCCTTCTAGCAGTAAGCCACGGCAGCGCCAGCCGCCAATTCATCAAGGCTGCCGTCCCAGAGGACTTTGAGCTCCCAACAAAACTCCCCAACTGCGCCATCATGATCTTCGATTTTGATGAGGCAAAGCCACAAGCAGAAGGCGAGTCAATGCAACGCAAGTTCACCCTCCAGCAAATAGTGGATCCCCAACAAAGTAATTAGCTGAGCGAGCAGAGTTAAGCAGACATCACCGTGGCGTTCCCAGTGTGCGGCGGAGGGGGCGGGCCTGAGACATATTAAGGTTGTCGCGAGTTCCGCACGAACAGGAGAGCACTTAATGTGCTCTCCGTCGTGAGCAGGACTGTAGAGCAGCAACCTTAATATGTCTCAGGCCCGCCCCCTCCGCCGCACACTGGGAACGTGCCACGCACTTTACCTGCGTAAACAATGTGAGTGAAATATGAATCTCGATGGATACGCCCGCAGCCGTGTATACTAAACAGCTGTGTGTAACCAGGGGAGTATTCTGGCTGGACAAAATGCCTGCTTAATAGGGTTGTCAGGTAGTCCGGGCGAAATACAAGGCTGGGGAGCACGTCGTGTAAGTAGTGGTCCTCTAGGGGCGTACGCTCGGTGGTGTACGCATTGTCCCAAGACCACGCGAGAGTTGGGATCATATCTTGATCAGCATGATTCTCGGCCGCAAGATTGGCATGACCCAGGTTTGGGACGAGGACGATAACGTCGTTCCCGTCACGGTCATCCAGGCTGGCCCCTGCGCTGTCTCGCAGGTTAAAACTCAGGCAACCGACGGCTATGACGCCGTCCAGATCGGTTTCGGCGACATCAAGGCCAAGAACGTGAACAAGCCCATGGCTGGTCACTTCGCTAAGGCTGGCGTCGAGCCTGTCCGCTTCCTTCGTGAGGTCCGCGTCGAGAACGGCGAGGAGCACAAGGTCGGCGAGGTCGTTACCGTCGCTGATTTCGCTGATGTCGAGAAGGTCGACGTCATCGGTACCTCCAAGGGTAAGGGCTTCCAGGGTCGCATCAAGCGCTGGGGTCAGCGCCGCGGTCCTATGACGCATGGTTCTCACTTCCAGCGTCACCCCGGTTCTATCGGTCAGTGCGCCTATCCTGCGCGCGTCCTCAAGGGCGTCAAGATGGCCGGTCACATGGGTAACGAGCGCGTTACCGTCAAGAACCTTTCCGTTGTCCGCATCGATGCCGAGCAGAACCTCATCTTGGTCAAGGGCGCTGTCCCGGGTGCCAAGAATGGTCTCGTCGCCATCCGTATGGCCTAAGGGCCCAGCCCATTTAGCCCAGCGTCATACCAAGGAGAACACTTAAATGGCAAAGTTTGAAGTAAAGAACAGCGAGGGCAAGAAGGTCGCCGAGGCCGAGCTCGCCGCTGAGGTGTACGGCATCGAGCCGAACATCCACGTTATGCACCACATCGTCAAGTGCCAGATGGCCTCTTGGCGTCAGGGCACCCAGTCTGCTAAGGGTCGCTCTGAGGTTTCCGGTGGCGGCAAGAAGCCTTGGCGTCAGAAGGGCACCGGCCGTGCCCGCCAGGGTTCCATCCGTGCTGCCCAGTGGCGTCACGGTGGCGTTGTCTTCGCCCCCAAGCCCCGTTCCTACGCTAAGCGTATGAACAACAAGGAGGTCAAGCTGGCTATGCGCTCCGCGCTGTCCGCCAAGCTGGCCGATGGCGAGCTCGTGCTCGTCGACGACTACGGCTTCGAGAAGCCTTCCACCAAGGCTGCCGTCGCCATGCTCAAGGCTCTCGGCCTTGAGGGCAAGCGTCTGACCATCATCGTTCGCGATGAGGACGTCAACGCCTACCTGTCGTTCCGCAACATTCCCAAGACGTTCATCATCACCGCTGACGAGGCCAACACCTACGATCTCGTCAACAACAACGCTGTGCTGATGCCCGCCGACATCGCCGCTCACTTCGGGGAGGTGCTTGCATAAATGACCGCCCACGAGATCATCATCCGTCCGATCGTGTCCGAGCGTTCCTTCTCCGGCATGGAGCTGAACAAGTACACGTTCGAGGTCGCCAAGGATGCTAACAAGTATCAGATCAAGGACGCTGTCGAGGAGATCTTCGGCGTCAAGGTCGTTCGCGTGAACACCCTGACGGTCAAGCCCAAGACCAAGCGCGTGCGCTATGTCGCCGGCAAGACCCGTTCTTGGAAGAAGGCCATCGTCACGCTGGCCGAGGGCGACACCATCGAGGTCTTTGGCAACCAGGCCTAAGACTCGCTGCTGTTGAGTGAGCTCATGCCTCCCAAATAGGGGAGGCGGGAGCTCAAGGTTTTGGGCGTATTAAATGGACACGCCCGGAACCGTGTATACGTCCGGTGTCATCGCACCCGAGGCAGAACCTCGAATCCCTGTCTGCGATGGCTAACGGATTCCTATTGAAAGGGATTGTAATGGCTGTAAAGCACCTTAAGCCGACCTCCGCTGGTAGGCGTTGGCAGACGATCTCCGACTTCTCCGAGATCACCTGCACCAAGCCCGAGAAGTCTCTTCTCGAGCCCCTGCCCAAGAAGGCCGGTCGTAACAACAACGGCCGCATCACCACCCGCCACCAGGGCGGCGGCGTGAAGCGTCGTTACCGCGTGATCGACTTCAAGCGCAACAAGGACGGCGTGCCCGCCAAGGTTGCCACGATCGAGTACGATCCGAACCGTTCCGCTCGCATCGCTCTGCTGCACTACGCTGACGGTGAGAAGCGCTACATCCTGGCCCCCAAGGGCCTCGAGGTCGGTCAGACCATCATGTCCGGTTCTGACGCCGACATCAAGCCGGGCAACGCTCTGCCCCTCGCCGACATCCCCGTCGGTACGCTCATCCACGCCGTCGAGTTCCAGCCGGGCAAGGGCGCTGCTATCGCCCGTTCCGCCGGTAACTCCTGCCAGCTGATGGGTAAGGAGGGCAAGTACGCCATCGTCCGTATGCCTTCCTCCGAGATGCGCCGCATCCTCGTTACCTGCCGCGCCACCGTCGGTGAGGTCGGCAACGCCGATCACTCCAACATCGTCATCGGCAAGGCCGGCCGTAAGCGTCACATGAACGTGCGCCCGACCGTCCGCGGTACCGTCATGAACCCTGTCGACCACCCGCACGGCGGTGGCGAGGGCAAGAACCACACCTCTGGTCGTCCCTCCGTTACCCCCTGGGGTAAGCCGACGAAGGGCCTTCGTACGCGCAAGAAGAAGAAGGTCTCGAACCAGCACATCATTCGTCGCCGTAAGAAGTAATTTCGGATACCGAGTTTTAGGAGAAAGCACTTATGAGCAGAAGTCTCAAAAAGGGCCCGTTCGTGGAGACTCGCCTTCTCTCGCGTATCACCGCGATGAACGAGGCTGGCAAGAAGGACGTCGTGAAGACCTGGTCCCGCGCGTCCACCATCTTCCCCGAGATGGTTGGTCACACCATCGCCGTCCACGACGGCCGCAAGCATGTGCCCGTGTATGTTACCGAGTCCATGGTTGGTCACAAGCTCGGCGAGTTCGCGCCGACTCGTACGTTCCGTGGCCACAAGGCCAAATAGGGGGTTAACCGTAAATGGCAACTAAGTCTATTGAAACTGAGGCCACCGAGGTTCGCGCCGTCGCTAAGTACGTGCGTGTTTCCCCCAGCAAGGCCCGCCTGGTGGTCGATCTGATCCGCCGTAAGCCTGTCGCTCAGGCCTTCGACATCCTCCACTTCTGCGACCGCGCCGTCGCCGTGGATGTCGAGAAGGTTCTCCGTTCCGCCGTTGCGAACGCCGAGAACAACAACGGTCTGCGTGCCGACAACCTGGTTGTCGCCGCTGCCTATGTTGACGAGGGTCCGACGCTTAAGCGCATCCGTCCCCGCGCCAAGGGTTCCGCTTCTCGCATTCTGAAGCGTACTTCCCACATCACCGTCGTCGTTGCTCCTCGAAAGGAGGCGTAAAGCTGTATGGGTCAGAAAGTCTACCCCACCGGCTTCCGTCTTGGCATCACCGAGAACTGGCGCTCCCGCTGGTTCGCAGAGAAGGATTACGCTAAGACCCTCGGTAACGATCTCGAGATCCGCAAGTACCTCGAGAAGCGTCTTTCCCGCGCAGCTGTCTCCCGCGTCGAGATCGAGCGCGCTGGCGACAAGGTGAAGGTCATCATCCTCACCGCTCGCCCCGGCGTTGTCATCGGTAAGAAGGGTGCCGAGATCGATACCCTCCGCACCGAGCTCGAGAAGGTCGCTGGCGTCTCCAAGGGCCAGCTCTCCGTCGACGTTGTCGAGATCAAGCGCCCCGAGCTTGACGCCAACCTCGTTGCTCAGTCTATCGCCGAGCAGCTCGAGGGCCGCGTTGCCTTCCGTCGTGCTATGCGCAAGGCTGTCCAGTCCGCCCGCAAGGCCGGCGCTAAGGGCATCCGTATCCAGTGCTCCGGTCGTCTCGGCGGTGCCGAGATGGGCCGTCGTGAGTGGTACCGCGAGGGTCGCGTGCCTCTGCACACCCTCCGTGCCAAGATCGACTACGGCACGGCTGTCGCCAGCACCACCATGGGCGCTTGCGGCGTGAAGGTCTGGATCTACCTGGGCGAGAAGCTCCCGGGCCAGCCTGTTCCCAACCCTGCACTCGAGGGCTCTTCCCGTCCTCGTCGTCGTAACTCCGAGAGGAGGGGTCAGTAGTGCTTGCCCCTAAGCGTATTCTTCACCGCAAGGTGCAGCGTGGCTCCATGAAGGGCCAGGCCAAGGGTAATACCGAGCTGCATTTCGGCGAGTTTGGTATCCAGGCTCTCGAGGCCCATTGGATCACCAACCGTCAGATCGAGGCCGCTCGTATTGCCATGACCCGCTACATGAAGCGTGGCGGTCGTGTCTACATCACGATCTTCCCCGATAAGCCCATCACCAAGAAGCCTGCCGAGACTCGCATGGGTTCTGGTAAGGGTAACCCCGAGGAGTGGGTGGCCGTCGTCAAGCCCGGCCGCATCATGTTCGAGGTCAAGGGCGTGCCCGAGGAGGTCGCTCGCGAGGCTCTGCGTCTTGCACAGCACAAGCTTCCCATCAAGACCAAGATTGTTGCTGCTAAGAACGCTGAGCAGCGCATCGAGAAGGAGATGGCTGAGGAGGCCGCTCTCGAGGCCAAGTGGGCTGCTGAGGACGCCGCCGCCGCCAAGGAGGAGAACTAATGAAGCCCGCAGAGATTCGTGAGCTCTCGGACGCTCAGCTCGTTGAGAAGCTGAAGGAAATGCGCGCCGAGCTCTTTAACCTTCGTTTCCAGATGGCCACCAGCCAGCTGGACAACACCGCTCGCGTCAACACCGTGAAGAAGGACATCGCTCGCGTCCTCACGGAGCAGCGCGCCCGCGAGATCGCAGCGGAGAAGTCCGCTGTCGCCGAGTAGGACCTAAGGAGAGAACATGACTGATTCGCGTAACTCGCGTAAGGTCCGTACGGGTGTCGTTACCTCCGTCTCCGGTGCCAAGACCATTGTTGTCACCATCACCGAGCGCAAGCGTCACCCCAAGTACGGCAAGATGATGACCAGCTCCAAGAAGCTGCACGCTCACGACGAGGAGTGCACGGCTGGCGTGGGCGATACCGTCCGCGTTATGGAGACCCGTCCTATGTCCAAGATGAAGCGTTGGCGCCTCATCGAGGTCGTCGAGCGCGCTAAATAAGCAGTCGCTCTTACGACTTGTACGTTTCCGAAGATGTGCGTATGCCTGGCTTGCATACCACGGGCCGTATAAAGGCTGCGCACCTCTCTTCGGTTCTTAGTTCGGAGGAACATCTACCATGATTCAGATGCAAACCATGCTGAACGTCGCCGACAACTCCGGCGCTCGCAAGATTCGCTGCATCAAGGTGCTTGGCGGTTCCAAGCGTCGTTATGCAGGCATCGGCGATGTGTTCATCGGTGCTGTCCAGGAGGCTACCCCTGGCGCCAACGTCAAGAAGAAGGACGTTGTCCGTTGCGTCGTCGTTCGCACCGTTAAGGAGATCCGCCGCAAGGATGGCTCCTACATTCGCTTTGATGAGAACGCCTGCGTTGTCATCAACAACGATGGTTCGCCCGTCGGCACCCGTATCTTCGGGCCCGTCGCTCGCGAGCTTCGTGACAAGAAGTACATGAAGATCGTCTCGCTCGCTCCCGAGACCCTGTAGTTAGGGGAGATATATGTATATCAAGAAGGGCGATAAGGTCCAGGTTCTCTCTGGTAAGGATCGCGGCAAGCAGGGCGTTATCCTGCGTGCTCTCCCCGCCGAGAACAAGGTCGTTGTCGAGGGCGTTTCGGTCGTCAAGAAGGCCGTCAAGCCCAACGCTGCCAACCAGCAGGGCGGCATCGTTTCGCAGGAGGCTCCCATCGATGCCTCCAACGTCAATCTCGTTTGCCCCGAGTGCGGTAAGGTTACCCGCGTCGGTCACGAGAAGGACGGCAAGAACAAGCTGCGCGTCTGCAAGAAGTGCGGCCACAAGTTCTAAGCTGCCCGCAACATCAAGTTGCTAGCAAAGGCCCGGATGCCACGGCACCCGGGCCTTTTTCTATCCCTACTCATTTGGGACAGGCTTAAATGAGTACCCTAACTGGGTAAGCATAAATGAGCGGGTCGTGCTGTATAAATTGCTTTGTGCGCGTTTATGCGCGTTAGATTGCGTTTAATTACGCACTTATGCGTATATATGCGCCGTTTACGGGGCAATAATGACCGTTTAGCGGTGAGATACGCAAAAACGCGCACAGACGCGCGTGTTTGTGCGAATATAGAGCTGTCAGAAATGCAAGACGTTCTATGACACAGGAGACACATAATGGCAGATTCCAAGCAGGCTCCACTCGACGCCGAGGCAGCCGCAAAGGCAGCGTTCGCTTCGGTCCAGGGTCAGCCGTTCCCCGATGATATCTTTACGGCTCCCGAGCTTCGTTGGGCCGTGATCGGTTGCGGTGTTATCGCCAACCAGATGGCTCAGTCCCTTGCCCTGGCCGGCCGCAAGCTTACGGGCGTTGCCAACCGCACGCTCACCAGGGCTCAGACTTTTGCCGACCAGTACGGCGTCGAGAAGGTCTATGACACGGTTGAGGATCTCTACGCCGATCCTGACATCGACGCCGTCTACATCACCACCCCGCACAACACCCATATCACCTATCTGCGCGCCGCCCTGGCGGCCGGCAAGCACGTTCTCTGCGAGAAGGCCATCACGCTCAACTCCGCCGAGCTCGATGAGGCCCGCGCCATTGCCGCCGAACACAACTTGGTCCTTATGGACGCTACCACGGTGCTCCACATGCCCTTGTATCAAGAGCTGCGCCGCCGCATGGATGCCGGCGAGTTTGGCCGCATGAACCTCGCTCAGCTCAACTTTGGTAGCTACAAGGAGTACGGCGACCTGACCAACCGCTTTTTCAATCGCAACCTTGCTGGCGGTGCCATGCTCGATATTGGCGTCTATGCCCTGTCCGTCATGCGCCTCTTTATGGCAAGCCAGCCCGCTGAGGTCGTTTCGCTGGGCAACACCTGCGAGACTGGCGTTGACGTCGCGGGTGGCATCGTCTGCCGAAATGCCGAGCAGCAGCTGGGCGTCGTGAGCCTTACGCTCCACTCCAAGCAGCCCAAGCGCTCGGTCATCAGCTTCGACAAGTGCTACATCGAGGTCAATGAATATCCGCGTGCCGATCACGCGACCATCGTGTGGACTGCGGACGGCCACCGCGAGGAGGTCCACGCCGGCACCGAGGCTTACGCCCTGTGCTATGAGATGGCCGACCTGGAGAAGGCCGTTGCCGGCGACGACTCCAAGCGCGAGCTGCTGGATTATGCTTCTGATGTTATGGAGCTTATGACCAAGCTCCGCGCCGACTGGGGAGTTGTGTACCCCGAGGAGGAGTAAGCGATGCTTGCGGAAGATAGGCTCAACGCGATCGTGTCGATGGTGCAGCAGGCCGGCTCGGTTACCGTGCCGGAGCTTGCCGAAGCCCTGGGCGTGACGGCGTCTACCATTCGGCGCGACCTGCAGACGCTCGACCGAGCTCATCGCATCGCCAAGGTCCACGGTGGAGCGACGAGTCTTGAGCGCGCGCACGTGACGCGCGACCTAACGCTTAATGAGCGCAGCGACCTCCATAACGACGACAAGGAGCGTATCTGCGCCCGTGCGGCGGCGCTTGTGGAGCCCGAGAGCTTTGTATACATCGACTCGGGCTCGACGACGCTCAGGCTCATCGAGCATCTTCCACACCTTGAAGATGTCACCTATGTGACCGATTCCGTGCTCCATGCTCAGCACCTTGCTTTGCGCGGCATGCGTACCGTGGTGTTGGGCGGCGAGCTCAAACCCGAGACCGAGGCGCTCGTTGGCCCCGATGCCTTGGCAACCTTAGACCGCTACAACTTCAACTGTGGCTTTTGGGGCTCTAACGGCATTGCCGCCGAGCAGGGCTTCACGGCGCCCGATATCGAGGAAGCACAGGTCAAGCGTATCTCGATGCGCCATACCGCCAAACGCTTCGTAATCTCGGACGCCAGTAAATTTGGCATGGTGGCGCCCGTCAAGTTCGCGGACTTCCGCGACGCAACGATTATTACCGCAGGCGAGGTCCCCGCCAAGTACCGGGCAATGGACAACGTCATCACTGTCTAACAGCGAGACAAGGCCAAAACCACCACGAAGGTGCCTGTCCCCATTGTGGTGGTTAGTAACGAAAACCGAGTAGTTTTCTCAATAGAAAAGCGGCAACGTCCATCACGGGCGTTGCCGCTTTCGTTGTCTGCCGGTTTGTCTAAGTCTGTAACAACTGGACCGTTAAAAGTGGGCTAGGTGTTACAGATTGAGATACTTCCGAACCGCGCCGTCCCTTTGTCTCAATCTGTAACATCTGGGACTGATTTTGCCGAGCTACTGTTACAGATTGAGATTTTCCCTTAAGGGGGATTTGAATGTCTCGATCTGTAACAGATAGACCGGAAAATGGGTTCTAACTGTTACAGATCGAGACGTTTTGGGACCGCGGTTGAACCATTGCGGC
>CAJMSO010000055.1 GCA_905216075.1 uncultured bacterium
GGAGGTTGAAAGATATTATTACCAAGTCTTTTCCTGCTTCAGGCGCACCTTCACGACCTGAAGCCACATTTGCCCAGAGGAGGTGACAATATGAAGGCTTATGAACTGCTGTTCTTTGTTGACCCGTCGCTCGACCCCGAGACTCGTCTCGCTGTTATGAAGCGTATCGATACCACGATCGCTGAGGGCGCTGGCAAGGTCGACTCCGTTGACGAGTGGGGCAAGCGCAAGCTCGCCTACGAGATCAACGACCTCACCGATGGTGACTACACCCTCATCAACTTCCACGCAGATCCTACCCAGATCGCCGAGCTTGATCGCGTCCTGCGCATCACCGACGCCGTGGTCCGCCACATGATCGTCCGTCGCGACGACCAGGAGTAAGACTGTCGTTTTGGACTGGGCTTGTGCCCCAAGAGGAAGTAGTGAGTTATGAGCATCAATCGAGTGAACATCACCGGTAACCTCACCCGCGATCCCGAGCTGCGCGCCACCGCCGGCGGAACCCAGGTTCTGTCCTTTGGCGTCGCCGTGAACGATCGTCGCCGCAACGCGCAGACTGGCGAGTGGGAGGACTATCCCAACTTTGTCGACTGCACCATGTTCGGCACCCGCGCCGAGGCCGTGAGCCGTTTCCTGGCAAAGGGAAACAAGGTCGCGATCGAGGGCAAGCTGCGCTACAGCTCTTGGGAGCGCGACGGCCAGCGCCGGAGCAAGCTTGAGGTCATCGTCGATGAGATCGAGTTTATGAGCTCCCGTGGTGGCCAGGGTGGCTACGATCAGGGCGGTTACACCCCCGCAGCTCCCGCGCCCGCAGCACGTCCTGCCGCACCGGTGGCTACGCCGCCCGCGGTCGACGTCTACGATGAGGACATCCCGTTCTAAGGGTTGTTCACCTATTTTTGAGTGAGAGGCGGCTTCGGTTCGCCGAAGTTGCCAAATGAAAGGTATTTTGACATGGCTAATGATTTTTCTGCACGTCAGCCGCGTCGTAAGTACTGCCAGTTCTGCAAGGAGAACACTGAGTTCATCGACTATAAGGACACTCAGCTTCTCCGTAAGTACATGACCGATCGTGGCAAGATCAAGCCCCGTCGCGTCACTGGCGCTTGCACGCAGCATCAGCATGACATCGCCAACGCCATCAAGCGCGCCCGCGAGATGGCTCTCCTGCCGTACACCGTCCCCGTGGTTTCCTCTCGTGGCAACCGCGACCGCGGCTAAGAAGGGAGACACATCATGAAGGTTATTCTTCTCGATGAGATCAAGGGCAAGGGCGGCGAGGGTGACGTCGTAGAGGTCGCTCAGGGTTACGCTGAGAACTTCCTGTTCCCCAAGAAGCTCGCTGTTGCCGCCACCAAGGGCAACCTCAAGCAGCTTGACGAGCGTCGCAACAACATCGCCAAGCGCGAGGCCGTCCGTCTGGCTACCGCCAACGAGACCAAGGCTTCCTTCGAGGGCAAGACGGTCACCGTTGACGTCAAGGTCGGCGACGAGGGCATCCTCTTTGGCTCCGTTACCGCCGCTATGATCGCTGACGCCATCAAGGCTCAGCTCGGTATGGACATCGACCGCAAGCGCGTCGAGCTCGGTAAGCCCATCAAGGTTGCCGGTGCCCACACCGTTGCCATCTCGCTGTACCGCGAGATCAAGGCCGAGGTTGTCGTTCTCGTCGGCGTTACCGCCGAGGAGCTCGCTGCCGAGGCTGAGGTCGAGGAGGCCGCTGAGGTCGCCGAGGCCGAGACCGCCGAGGTCGAGACTGAGGCTGCTGCCGAGTAGCATTTGCTGCAACGCAACAATCTTGTTCTAAGAAGGGCGCTCTGGGAAACCAGGGCGCCCTTTTGTTTTTTTGCGCTGAGTGAGTGTCATGGTGAACGTTGCGTCGAAGTCCTATATACGGGACCGTTCATCCGTTTGGTTCGGTGATGATTGGCGGCGCGCGGCGCGTTTTGGGACCGTGGCTGATACTATGGATGCTCGCAAGCGATATGAATGAGGATGCTCATGGCATATGACGATAGGGAGACCGGGCTGACGGTTGAGGACCGCGGCTCAAAGTTGGGTCTTCCCCAAAACCAAGATGCAGAGGCCAACGTACTGGCCGCTATGCTGCTATCGCCCGAGGTGGTCGAAGAGGCCCAGGTCGAGCTGCAGCCCGATGATTTCTACCGGCCCATTCATAAGACCATCTACACCGCGATGGTCGATATGTACAACAGCCGCATTCCCATCGACTCCATCTCGCTGATCGATTACCTGCGAAGCATCAACAAGCTCGATGCCGTGGGCGGCGAGGCCTACATTTTGGAGTTGATGGGTCAGACCCTGTCGCTCGTCAACTGGCAGCACCATGCCGCCATCGTTCGTCGCGATTCGATGCTGCGCGAGCTGATCGGCGCCACCAACGAGATCAACGCGCTGGCATATAACGCCCCCACCGACACCAAAGAGGTCGTGGAGCTAGCCGAGAGCAAGCTGCTCAAGGTTACGGCGCGCGAGGTCAAGTCGAGCTACAAGACGCTGACCGAGTTTATGGTCGAGGCCTATAACGAGGCCGAGGAAGTGTGCCAGGCCGGTGGCCAGGCTGCGGGCGTGCCCACGGGCTTCCCGTCGCTCGACCGCATGCTCATGGGTTTTCGCGAGGGTCAGCTCATCATTATCGGCGCCCGTCCTGCCGTGGGTAAGACGTCGTTCGCCCTGAATCTGGCGCTCAACGCTGCCGCCGCGGGCTATACGGTCGGCTTCTTCTCGCTGGAGATGTCGGGCAAGGAAATTGCCCAGCGTCTGATTTGCGCCTATGCCATGATCTCGATCAGTGACTTCCGCATGGGCCGCATTAGCCCCGAGCAGTGGGCCAATATCAACGAGGCCACGCAGACCTTGTCCAAGCTCGATATTCTGATTGACGATACGCCCGGCACCACAGTGACCGAGATTCGCGCCAAGAGCCGCCGTATGCTCCATAACAAGGAGAAGGCAATCATCATCCTGGACTACCTGCAGCTGGTGAGTCCTCCGCCGGGACGCCGCTCCGAGAGCCGTACCGTCGAAGTTTCGGAGATGTCGCGTGGTCTGAAGATCATGGCCAAGGAGCTCAAGATCCCACTCATCGCGCTGTCGCAGCTGTCACGTCAGGTCGAATCCCGTACCGGCAAGCGCCCGCAGCTTTCCGACCTTCGTGAATCGGGCTCCATCGAGCAGGACGCCGATATCGTTATGTTCTTGGACCGCTCCGCCGACGAGGCCGAGGCCTCGCGCGACGATCGACCCGACGAGGGCGTTACGCGTATCGTCGTGGCCAAAAACCGTTCGGGCCCGATCGGCGACGTCGATCTGATGTTCCTGCCGGCATCCACCAAGTTTTATGAGCTTGATGGGGCACATGCCGAGGAGTAGGACAGGCGCCCGTTGCACGGGTATACTGGGAATGTTTTGTGCTTCTGCGTGCCGGCGTGGCGCGTAGACAGTCCATGAATGTAAGGAGTAAACATGCCGTCAACCGTTTTGGTCGGTGCCCAGTGGGGCGATGAGGGCAAGGGTAAGATTTGCGACCTGGTCGCCGGCGACTTCGATGCCGTCGTGCGCTACTCGGGAGGCAACAACGCCGGCCACACCATCGTCGTCAACGGCAAGAAGTACGGCCTGCACCAGGTGCCCTCCGGCATCATGTATTCCGATCACGTGTCGGTGATCGGTAACGGCTGCGTCGTCAACCCCAAGGTTGTCCTTGAGGAGATCGACATGTTCGAGGCCGACGGCATCACCACCAAGAACCTCAAGATCAGCGGCAACGCGCATGTCATCATGCCGTACCACATCGATCTGGATGGCGCCTTTGAGCAGAAGCTCGGCAAGAAGAACATCGGTACCACCAAGCGCGGCATCGGTCCGTGCTATCAGGACAAGATGGCCCGCATTGGCCTGCGCATGCAGGACATGCTGGACGAGGCACTGTTCCGCGACAAGCTGGAGACCGCTCTCGCCCGCGTGAACCCCGAGCTCGAGCTCATCTACAACCTGCCCACCTACACCGTGGACCAGATTTGCGACGAGTACCTGCCGATGGCCGAGCGCCTGCGTCCCTACATCACCGAGACGAGCCTGCTGCTCAACAACATGATCGATGAGGGCAAGGACCTGCTGTTTGAGGGCGCCCAGGCGACGCTGCTCGACATCGACCACGGCACCTATCCGTACGTGACGTCTTCCAACTGCACCGCCGGCGGCGCCATTACCGGCTCCGGCGTGGGCATGAAGAACGTCGACCGCGTGCTGGGCGTCATGAAGGCCTATATCACCCGCGTCGGTTCGGGCCCCATGCCCACCGAGCTTTCCTATGAGTCCGAGGCTGGCCACACGCTGACCGAGGAGGGCTATGAGTACGGCGTGACCACCGGTCGCCGTCGTCGTTGCGGCTGGTTTGACGGCCCTATCGCCAACTATGCCTCGCGCGTCAACGGCCTCACCGACATCGCCGTGACCAAGCTCGACGTGCTTTCGGCTTTCGACACCATCAAGGTGTGCGTTGCCTACGACGTCGATGGCGAGCGCTACACGAGCGTGCCCGAGCATCAGGTGCGCTTTGAGCATGCCAAGCCCATCTACGAGGAGCTCCCCGGCTGGAAGTGCGACATCACCGGTTGCCGCAGCTTTGACGAGCTGCCGCAGGAGGCTCAGGACTACGTGGCGTTTATCGAGGATCTGGCACACACCCGCGTGACGTTCATTGGCGTTGGCGCTGGTCGCGAGCAGATCATCAACCGATTCTGGAAGTAATCGGGACTATTTGGTTATTGCGATATACCCCTTTGCAGCCCAAGCGGGCGGCCGAGGGGTATATTTGCTTGCAAAGGGCTCGCGCGGAGCGGGCCATTCATCCATAGAGGAGGCACCCTTGAAGGCGGACACTCAAACCATCGACATCCTGTTGTTGGGCAGCGGCGGCCGTGAGCATGCTTTGGCAGCTAAGCTCGCAGCATCACCGCGCGCCGGCAAGCTCTACATCGCGCCGGGCAACGGCGGCACTGCGAGCTGCGGCGAGAACGTTGTTCTCGACGACTGCGATCCTGCGGCCGTGGCGGCGTTTGCGCAGAGCCACGGATGCGGACTTGTGGTAATTGGCCCCGAGGCTCCGCTCGTGGCGGGCGTGGCCGACGCCGTGCGCGCGGCGGGTATTCCCTGCTTTGGCCCGGGTGCCGAGGGCGCCCAGATGGAGGGCTCCAAGCTGTTCTCCAAGCAGCTCATGGAGCGCGCGGGTATTCCGACGGCAGCCTACGGCTCGTTTACCGACGAGGCTTCGGCTCTCGCCTACGTGCGCGATCAGGGCGCCCCGCTGGTCGTCAAGGCCGACGGCCTTGCCGCGGGCAAGGGCGTTATCGTGGCGACCGAACTTGAGCAGGCCGAGGAGGCCGTGCGCGAGTGCTTTGGCGGCACCTTTGGCGATGCCGGCAACACCGTGGTTATCGAGGAGATGCTCGTTGGTCCTGAGTGCTCGCTGCTGGCCTTTACCGACGGCAAGACCGTGCGCCCCATGGCCACCTCGCAGGACCACAAGCGCGCGCTCGAGGGCGACAAGGGTCCCAACACCGGTGGCATGGGCGTCTACAGCCCGGTGCCCATCGTGACTGACGAGGAGCACGCCACCATGGTGAAGGTCATGGAGCAGACCGTGGCCGAGCTCGCTGCCGAGGGTATCGACTACCGCGGCTGCCTGTATGGCGGCTTTATGCTCACCCCCGCCGGCCCCAAGGTGCTGGAGTTCAACGCCCGCTTTGGCGACCCCGAGACGCAGGTCGTGCTGCCGCGCCTTAAGAACGACCTGGTCGAGGTCATGCTCGCCTGCGCCAACTGCGAGCTCGATCAGATTGAGCTCGACTGGCGTGACGAGTGGGCCGTGGCCGTTGTCCTGACGAGCGCGGGCTATCCCGGCAGCTACGAGAAGGGCAAGGTCATCACTGGCATTGAGGATGCCGAGGCCATGGAGAACGTGACCGTGTACCACGCGGGCACCGCCGTGGTGGACGGCCAGCTCGTGACCAATGGTGGCCGCGTGCTTGCCGTGACCGCTCTGGGCGACACGTTCGAGAACGCTCGCAACCTTGCCTACGAGGCCTGCGAGAAGATTGATTTTGAGGGCAAGACCCTGCGTCACGACATCGGCCTGCGCGCGCTGCGCGGCCGCGACGCCTGGGATGCCTAAAATCCGAGAGGAATGAGACGGATGGACGAGAAGAACGAAGAGCTCGTGGACGCGCAGATCGTCGAAGAGGACAGCCGCATGTATGGGCACGCCGAGGGCGAGCCTGGTGGCGAGGTCGCTGACGAGCCGGCGCTGGTGCTGGGTGACGACGACCCGCACGATGCCGAGCTGCACGAGAAGATTCTTTCGGAGGAGTGCGCCTGGAAGGGCAAGATCCTCGACGTCCACCGTCTTGAGGTTGAGCTGCCCAACGGTCACCGCAGCGCCCGCGATATCGTTCGCCATCCGGGTGCGGCGGCCGTTGTGGCACTGACCGAGAGCGGCAAGATCGTACTGGTGCGTCAGTACCGCACCGCCATCGACCGCGTGACGGTCGAGATTCCCGCGGGCAAGCTCGATCCAGGCGAGGACCCGCTCGATTGCGCCAAGCGCGAACTGCATGAGGAGACGGGCTTTAGGGCTGGTCGTATTCGCTTTTTGACGTCGATTGTCACGTCCTGCGGTTTTTGCGATGAGATCATTCATATCTACCTAGCCACCAAGCTCGAGTTCGACGCGCCCAACCCCGATGATGACGAGTTTGTCAACGTGGACCTGGTGCCGCTGCACGAGCTGATCGACGCCGTGCTCGACGGCAAGATCGAAGACGCCAAGACCGTCGTAGGCGCCTTGGCCTGCGATAGCATCGCACATAGGTTGGGTGGAGCCGAACTGTAACGAGTGGGGATAGCCCTGGGACAAGTACTACTGATTGCTTTGTCCCAGGGCCTTACGTTGCTGATATTTCTTTGAGGATCACATGCTGAAGAGGTTTCTTTCGTATTACAAGCCCCAGATGGGGCTTTTTGTTGCTGATACTGTTTGTGCTCTGGTGCTTGCCGCCATTGACCTGGCGTTCCCCATTATTCTGCGCAATTTGACCGGTGGGCTGTTTACTCAGGGTCAGGCTGCCATTATGCAGGCGCTCGGCATGATCGCGGTGGGCTTGGTGTTGATGTATGCCGTCCGCTGCGCCTGCCGCTACTTTGTGAGCTATTGGGGTCACGTGATGGGCGCGCGCATGGAGTCCAAGATGCGCGAGGACCTGTTCGACCAGTATGAGCGCTTTAGCTTTGCGTACTTCGACCGCAACAGCTCGGGCGACATGATGAGCCGCGTGGTCAACGACCTGTTCGATATCTGCGAGGCGGCGCACCACGTGCCCGAGTGGATCATCATCTGCGGCATCGAGATTATCGGCTCGTTTGTGATTCTCTTTACCATCGCCCCGGTGCTGGCGCTCGCCATGGCCGTGGTGACGGCGGCGTTTGCGGTCATCATGTTTTGGCAGAACATGCGCATGCGCGAGGTCTTTAGCGACAACCGCAAAAAAATCAGCGGCATCAATGCGCAGCTGCAGGATTCGCTGGCGGGCATGCGCGTGGTCAAGAGCTTTGCCAATGAGGAGACCGAACGCTTCAAGTTCCGCGCCTCCAACAATCGCTATCTTTCGTCCAAGGAGAACATGTATCACGCCATGGGCGTCTATACCGCGACGTATGGCCTGCTCTCGGGTGTGCTCTATGTGATCGTGGTGCTGCTGGGCGGCTGGCTGGTCGCCCAGGGACAGCTACAGGCGGTCGATATGGCGACCTTTGCACTCTATATTTCGCTGTTCTGCACGCCGCTTGAGACGCTCGTCAATTCGGCCGAAACGTATCAGAAGGCTATCGCCGGCTTTAAGCGTATGGACGAGGTGCTCTCGACCGCGCCGGATATCCAGGACAAGCCGGGCGCCACGGATCTGCAGGTGACTGCCGGCGCCGTGGAGTATCACGACGTGGGCTTTAACTCCGAGGACGTTGAGCTGGGCGAGGGCTATGCCGACGAGCGTCCCGTTATCGACCATATGGATCTGTCTATCAAGCCCGGCCAGACCATCGCTTTGGTTGGCCCCTCGGGCGGCGGCAAGTCCACGACCTGTTCGCTGCTGCCGCGCTTTTATGACGTGACTGCCGGATCCATTAGCATCGACGGCCAGGACGTGCGCGATGTGACGCAGCAGAGCCTGCGTCGCGCCATCGGCCTGGTGCAGCAGGATGTCTATCTGTTTGACGGCACGATTGGCGAGAACATCGCCTACGGCAAGCCGGGCGCTACGGCAGAAGAGATCGCCGAGGCCGCCCGTCGCGCCAACATCGATGCCTTTATCGAGTCGCTTCCGCAGGGCTACGACACCGTGGTGGGCGAGCGCGGCAGCCGTCTTTCGGGCGGACAGAAGCAGCGCATTGCCATCGCGCGCGTGTTTCTCAAGAATCCCAAAATCTTGATCTTGGACGAGGCGACGAGTGCTTTGGATAACGAGAGCGAGGAGGCGGTCCAGGAGTCACTCGAAGAGCTGGCACGCGGCCGCACCACGATTATCATCGCCCACCGTCTTTCGACCATTAAGCATGCTGACGAGATTGCGACTGTTGAGCATGGTCGCGTTGTGGAGCGTGGCACGCACGAGGAGCTTCTCGCCCGTGGCGGCACCTATGCCCGTTACTATCGAATGCAGTTCGAAGGTGCGCGTGCGCACGAGCTCGACTGATTGATATGACAGGAAGTTTATGGCTGACAAGAACCCTTTGACTCCGGAAGAAGTGACGGAGTTATTCTCCGAAATCGATGCATCCGGTGTCTTGGATCCCACGCTTGCCAAAAAGCGCACCGAGCGCATGCGCGAGAAGGAGGCGGCGGCCAAGCGCGGTGACAAAGCGGCGCTAGCGCAGCTGCGCAGCGAGGACCGCGCGAGCCAGGCAAAACATATCGACCCGCTGTCCGAGGACGATCCTTCGGGCTCGCAAGTGAGCCATACCATTACGAAGACTGCCATGGCCGTGGTCATCGGTATTTTGGTGCTGATCGTGGGCATGCAGATCGGCTACGGCGTGATGCGTCGTCTGAACACCGCCAACCTGTCCGAGAGCGTTTCAGTCGATACCGTTTCGACGGCGCTGAAGGGCGGCCTTGAGTGGGGCAACGGCTTTACGCAGTTCCCACTCGACTTTACCGTCGATGAAGCTGATGAGCGTACGGGCACGGTCGAGGTGACGGTGTTGGACACATCGTCTGCCAACGAGCTCGAGCTGCTGTCCAACGGGCAGATTCAGGCCGCGGCGCTTGCGACCAACGCGTTGCTCAACGATAAGATCGACCGCGTGGTGTATAACGTTCACGCCTATATCGACGAGGATAGCAA
>CAJMSO010000056.1 GCA_905216075.1 uncultured bacterium
AGGCGATGGCGAAGGCCGTCCACACGCGCCGCGAGCGCGCCGCGTTCAAGGCCGCCTGCAAGGCGGGCAACATCCCGCCCGAGGTCGCCATCGAGGCGCCCATCGCGCAGAGGCTCAAGGTCGAGGAGTTCGCCAGCTCGTTCCCGGGCATCGGCCCGGTCACGGCGCAGAAGATCGTCAAGGCGTGCCACATCCGCGACGGCCGCCGCGTGAGCGGCCTGGGCTACATGCAGGGGCCGCGCCTCGTCGAGGCAATCAAGAGCCACATGACCGCGAAGGAGGACCAGTGAGCATCAACCGAGTGTGCATCAGCGGAAACCTCACCCGCGACCCGGAGCTTCGCGCCACCGCGGGCGGGACGCAGGTCCTGTCCTTTGGCGTGGCGGTAAACGACCGCCGCCGCAACGCGCAGACGGGCGAGTGGGAGGACTATCCCAACTTCGTCGACTGCACGATGTTCGGCAACCGCGCCGAGGCCGTGGGACGATTCCTCGCCAAGGGGATGAAGGTCGCCATCGAGGGCAAGCTGCGCTACAGCTCCTGGGAGCGCGACGGCCAGAAGCGCAGCAAGCTCGAGGTTATCGTCGACGAGATCGAGGTCATGGTGCGCCGTGAGGGACAGACGCAGGCCCAGCCGCAGCAGAGCCTCGCGAACACGGTGCCCGTGCAGCCCCGGGCGCAGGCAGCGCCGCAGTGGAGCGCCCAGCAGGCCTACGCCGCGGCCCCGCAGCCCGAGTTCTACGACGAGGACGTGCCGTTCTGATGAGGCACGTACCCGACATCATCCGCGACCACTGGGAGGCGGCACTGTTCGCCGCCTCCTTCTCCGCGGGTTTCCTGTTCTTCTCTTCGCTTTTATGGGGGTGGTTCTGATGGCCAAGGACTTCACGGTTTTCGCCGACTCGATAGCCGAGCTTTACGACGATTACGATCCGAACGACCCCGAGGACATGAGGGAGCGCATGATGCTCGCGGACGCGGTGCTCATGTACGGCCTCCACGGGATTGAGATTGAGTTGCCCAAGAACGTCAAGAGGGCCTTCAAGGGACTCAAGAACGCCATCGACAACTCCAAGGAAAGGCGAGAGCAGGCCAAGAAAGGCGGCAGGCCCCGCAAGGCCAAGGCAGAGCCTGAGCATGAACCCAAGCCTGAGCAAAAACCCGAAACCGAGGTTTCCGAAAGCGAAAACCTAGGTTTTGAAAACGGGAAACCTAGGTTTTCAGAACCCGAAACCGAGGTTTCCGAAAGCGAAAACCCTAACCTAACCTGTCCTAGCTTAGCTTTACCTAGCCTAGCTTGTGTTGATGGTACGCGCGGCGGCGACACCGACGGCTTCACCCCGCCGACCCTGGACGAGTGCCGCGCGTACTTCGCCGCCAACTGCATCAGCGGCGACCCCGACAAGTTCTGGGCGCACTACGAGTCGCAGGGCTGGATCCGCTCGAACGGGATGCCCGTAACCTCGCTCAAGGCCGCGGCGATGCTATGGAACGGCAACCAGAAGCGCCTCGACGCCGAGGCCCATGCCCGCGGCAAGCCGACCGATGCCGAGATTCAGGCCGCCACGTTCAAGCCGACGAGGACGCCCGAGCAGACGAGGGCGGAGCTCGAGCGCAGGTGGCGCGAGGAACATCCGGGCATCGATCCGGCGAAGGTGAAGGCCCCGAGGGGGACGCCCGCCGACCCGGTGGCGCTCAAGGCGTACCAGGACGCGCGGCGTCTGCTGGATGCGAGGGCCGCATGCGAGAGGAGGGCGTCATGAGCTTGGACGACGAGAGGAACGAGAACATGGGCAGACCGAAGGGGTCCGCGAGCATCTACGACGACGGGCCGCGCAGTGCCCGCTGCGAGACGTGCGGGTTCTGCGCCGTGAGCGAGGCGGTCATGACGGCGTCTGGCGAGGGCCGCAAACGGTACACGTGCATGCGCTGCCCAGACTTCGTGCACACCACGCAGGGGCTCGCGAGGTGCAACTACTGGGAGGCGCGCCATGAGGGCTGAGTCGCGGGACCGGCGCGGCGGCTACGTGCTCGTGTGCGGGCAGTGCGGCAGGCGGTTCCGCACGGCGTACAGGAACCAGAGGTACTGCTGCGGGTGGTGCGAGAACGTGGCGCACAGGAACGAGAGCAAGCGGCTCGTGGACGTGTACCTCGGCGCGAGGAGCGAGACGGGCCGCGAGATCAACGCCATGCGCACGGCGCTGGCGGAGGGGAGGTGCGTCTGATGCGGGATGGTTACAGGCTCGCGTTCGGCGCGTTCGACAAGCCGGATGCGCCCAAGGCGCAGGCGCTCAAGCCGCTTGAGGAGGCGGCCGAGGTGTTCGGCGCGTGGCAGGACTGCGACGACATGCGCCTCAGCCCGATCATGACGGCGCGCAGGGAGTACCGCCAGAGCCTTATCGACGAGTGCATGGACGTGGTCCAGGCGGTCGTCAACCTGCTCGACGCCGAGGGGTTCACGCAGGAGGACGTGGACGCGGCCATCGGGCGCTGCAATGCGAGGAATTGGGAGAGGGGACGTTTGTGATGGAGACTTTGGATCAGATCAAGGCCGACGCGGTCGAGGTGTTCCATTTCGACCGCGAGTGCAGGCCGCAGGACAGGGCGCACGCCTACCTGGGGAAATATCGCGTCAGGCGCGGCTACAACGACACGGCGATGCAGGTCGCGGTGACCGACATGATCGAGCGCGCCTACGAGGCGGGAAGGGCGGAGGTCGCCGGCGCGAACCTCGTGCAGAACCTGCGCCGCCAGCTGACGAGCATCGAGGCGACCGTCGGGGATGCCATCGACCTGCTCGACGGGAGCACGGGGGCGGTGGAGTGCGATGAGTGACTCGAGGGTCGGCGGCTGCCCGATGGGGGTGACGGACGCCGCTATCGAGCGCACCTTCGGTGGGGTCTGCGAGCCTAGGATGTGCGGGAACTGCAGGCACTTCTGCGGCAGCGACATTCACGTCGACTACGGCTACTGCCACCTCGAGTTCGAGCGCGCCTTCGACGCGGAGGCGCCAGAGCGCAAGGAGGGCTTTTGGCGGCTGGCGAAGTGGGCCGCGGCCTGGCTCATGGGAAACCTGCTGTACTGCGAGGACGAGTGCGGCGAGTGCCGCGACTACGAGGAGGTTGAGTGATGAGCGTCGAATTGCCCAAGGATGCCGAAGGTCGAGAGATTCCGCTTGATACCGTGGTGCTGTTCGGCGGCAACAGTAATGCCTACAACATCACTGGCTGGATATACGTCACCGACTTCGACCTGAGCAACAGCATGGCAGGTCAGTGGAGAGCGCTCACCGATAAGTTTACAAGGCTCGACCCCGAGCTCATGTACCTCACCCCGTCCGACAGCTGGGAGAAGCTGCTTGAAGACTTGGGCGAGGCAGGTGACGCGCGGTATTACGAGGCTTGCGCCTACTTCCACAGAGACAAAGACGAAGATGGCTGTATATCGTGCCCAGGTGGCGAGGACGGCTGCGCTCGAATTGCCATGCGCGACATCGCCGACCGCATCCGCAAGCTGAGGGGTGAGGACGATGCCTAACGATTGCCCCTACTGCGGAAAGCCGCATTTCAACTTCGGCGATGACGAAGAGGGGGTCGAGATGTGGATTAACGAGCCAAACGACGGCGAACACGTCATTGTTGTCGACCCTCCGTACGCATGGAGCATCCCGATCAATTACTGCCCGTTCTGCGGGCGCAAGCTGGAGAAGGTGAGGACTGATGTTGACTAGCAACCTTGTGCCGTGCTTCGTCCAGACGTTCAAGACGGACTCGAAGACCGGCTACGAGAAGGCGCTGCTCGTCGGCGTTTTCGACAAGACGACCACCGACCTCGACTGCTGCATATCCTCGAGCAGCAGGGATACGGGTAAAACCCGTCAGCCGGTTGCCGTGGTCATGCAAGAGGATGGCCGGCTGCGTGAGGTGAACGTATCGAATGTCATCATCGACGACTCGTATGAAGTGTTCGACATGTACTCGTGGACGTTCAACGAGAACGACATAACCGAGCAGCTCGGGTTCCAGCGCAAGGAGGACGAATGAGTGAGCTAGAGCTACTTGAAGGGCTGAAGCCGTGCCCGTTCTGCGGCAGACACAGCACCATCATCAGGAGCGAGCAGGTATCGGCCTCGGGTATGACGCTGTACGCCGTCCGGTGCTACCGTTGCGGCGCAGATGGCCCGAAGGTCTACTCGTACGGTGGAGACGACCAGAACCTTGCGAAGGAGACGGCTGCGGTCTTTTGGAACGGGAGGGCAAGCGATGAGGGCGACGACCGATTACGTGCTCAATAGGAAGGCCATCCAACACTATCTGATTGACCGCGATCTCACGCAAGGCGATTTTGCCAAGACGCTCGGCATCTCGACTTCGTATTTCAGCGAGCTGCTGAACGGTCGTAAGAGTATTTCGTTGAAAATCCTATTCTCCATTGCCGAAGAGACAGGCATAGACATACACGAGCTCGTGATAGAGGTGTACGAATGATTACCGATGATGAGCGCCGCAATGTAGCGGCGAATATACGAAGCGCAGCCAACAGGCGCAAAAACGACCTGCAAGACGATCCCAACTACTCTCCGTTCGCCGCGCTCTATGCCGTGTTCTGCGGAGTCCGCGGTTGGCCTCATTACGAGGACTTGCTGCATCTTGCCGACCTAATCGACCGCCCGACGTGCCTCGACCTTGTCGAGCACAAGCAGGATCCGTTCATCCCGGGCAAGCGGATGGTCGACGGCTACTTCCACTGCTCCGACTGCGGATGGGATGGACAGATCTGGGAACATATCGGCTTTGGGGACATGCTGGCGTATGAGGCCGTCCATTGCCCGAAGTGCGGGGCGATAATCGAGCGCCGTGCGTGAGGTGGTCCCCGGCGCTTGGTATGGTAACCGAAGCAAACCGAGCGCGAGGGGGTATGCGAATGGCGTGTAGGCCACCTGTAGGAGATGGGCCAAAAGGCCCATCCACAAAGTCAGCACATCCGTTGAGGGACGAGTGGGCGCTCCGGAAGGGGCGCTCCTCTTACGTCCTGTGGACGGACGAGATGATAAGGCGGATGCAGGCGCACCCGGAGCGGACGGCGGCGGAGATCGCGGCGGAGCTGAGGGTGACGCCGAGCGCCGTGAGGCACGCGCGGCAGCGGTACGGGCGCTTCTCGACCGGAACGGATGGGCTGTGCATCGCGTGCGACGCGCGGCCCGTGTTCGACACGTCGGCGCAGGCGAAGAAGTGGAGGCTGTGCAAGGGGTGCTATCTGGCGGAGAGGAAGAGGCGGCTCGAGGAAGAGGCGGAGAGCAACCGCATACGACAGGCCGCGCACAGACGGCAGAAGCTGGACGGAGACGTTTGAGAGGCTGGCCGAGGTGATCAGAATCAAGTCGACTAAGGTCGAGTAGCCGAAAGGCCCCGGGAAACCGGGGCCTTTTCTTTAAACGTTACCCCCTTTTTACGCTCGTGGGCAAACGCACGCGCTTGTCCACGTGCGTAAAAAGGTGGGAACGTTCGCGTTTCCATATGGCTATCTACCAGCGGAAATGTGATTTTGTGGTGGGAAAAGGGCGTGAAAAACTGACCAAGGAGGGCATCGAGGATGCCGTCCGCCTGTGCCGTGCCGGAATGACCGACAGGGACATCGCCGCATATCTCGGTGTCGCTCGTGAGACCTATAGCCGCTGGATCAACCACCCCAGAACAGACAATCAGCGTCAACTGTGTCACGTTCTAAAAAAGGCCGAGGTGGAGCGCAAGGCGACGCTCGTGGGCCGCATCATGGATGCGAGCGGCGACAGCTGGCAGGCGGCGGCGTGGCTGCTCGAGCGCAAGTACCCGCAGGAGTACGCCAAGGCGCAGCGCATCATGGATACCACCGACACGGCGGTGCTCAAGGCCGCCAAGGAGCTGGTGCTTTCCGTGCCGTCCTCAATCGGCGGGGACGAGTAGCCGATGCCGCTCACGAGGATGCAGCGCGAGTACCTCGCCAACTGCACGCACCGCTACAACGTGAAGTGCGGGGCGACGGGCTCGGGCAAGAGCTACGTCGACATAGCCGTGACCATACCGCAGAGGCTTCTCGCCATGAGGGGCGAGGGACTGGCGGTGATGATCGGGAACACCCGCTCGACGCTCGAGCGCAACATCCTCGAGCCGATGCGCTCGCTCTATAGCGAAGACGTCGTCAGCCAGATCGGGCGGGACAACACGGCCCAGATATTCGGGCGCAAGGTCTACTGCCTCGGGGCGGATAAGAAGACAAGCGTATCCAAGATTCAGGGCGCCACGTTTGAGTGGGTCTACGGCGACGAGGTCGCCACGTGGAGCGAAGACGTGTTCCAGATGCTCAAGAGCCGCCTGCGCTGCGAGCACAGCCACTTCGACGGCACCTGCAACCCCGACAGCCCGAACCACTGGTTCAAGCGGTTCCTCGACGGCGACAGCGACATCTACAGGCAGGACTACACGATCTGGGACGGTGCGCTGGCACCGGATGTCATCGAGGCCCTCATCAAGGACTACGGCAGCGGCGTGTACTACGACCGCTACATCTTGGGCAAGTGGACGCTGGCCGAGGGCCTGGTCTACCCCGGGTGGGAAGGCGCCCTCGAGAGCCGATATGCGGGCAGCGCCGCCAAGTACGCGGTGTCTTGCGACTACGGCACGCAGAACGCCTTCGCGGCGCTGCTGTGGGCGTTTGACGGCAAGGTGTGGCACGTGGTTGACGAGTACCGCTACTCGGGACGCGACACGGGGCACCAGAAGACGGACGCCGACTACGTGGCCGACATGGCCGACTTCGTGCGCGGGCTGAGCAAGCCGCCCAAGTTCATCATCGACCCGAGCGCCACGAGCTTCATCGCCGCGATGCGGCAGGCCGGTTTCAAGACCAAGAATGGGCGCAACGACGTCGCGGACGGCATACGAGAGACGGATGTGTGCTTGGGCAACGGCACGGTGCGTATCTCCGACGCCTGCGCGGGGCTGATAGGCGAGCTCGGCGGCTACTGCTGGGACGCCAAGGCGGACGGCGACAAGCCCGTCAAGGTCGAGGACCACAGCTGCGACGCGCTCCGTTACGGCGTGGCAACACTGCGCATGTACAAGCCTGCGAAACGGCAGGTAAACCCATTTTTTGAAGGGAGGTAGCGGCTTGTCTAAGGGGCCTTTGGTGACCGATGGCGACCTCAAGGCGGCGGCGTCGGCGACGGCGTTCGCGGCAGATGCCATCGAGCGACACATGTCGAGTGAGATGTACCGCAACGCCGTCACCGCGAACGAGTACTACCGCCAGCACAACGTCACGATCAACCGTTTCGTGCAGAAGATCTACTCGTGCTCCGGTGCCGAGGCCGAGGACTTCACGGCCTCGAAGCTGAGGCTGGCGAGTAACCTGTTCAAGCGCCTAAACGTCCAGCGCTGCACGTACTCGCTCGGTAAGGGCGTGAGCTTCGTGGACGTCTCGGCGGGCGGCAAGGACACGACCAAGGAGGGGCTTGGCGACCGCTTCGACGACGACGTCATGGAGATGGGGCTCAAGGCGCTCATCCACGGTGTGTCATTCCCATTTTGGAACCTCGACCACATCGACGTGTTCACCGCCGACGAGTTCTGCCCGGTGTGGGACGAGTACTCGGGGGCGCTATACGCCGGCGTGAGGTTCTGGCGGCTCGACTCCGACCACCCGTGGCACGCGACCCTCTACGAGCAGGACGGCTACACGGAGATGGTGTCGGGCGGCAGCGGCTTCGACTTCGAGGTGACCGAGGCCAAGCGCGCCTACAAGGTCACGTATCAGGAGATACCGGCGGACGGGATGAAGCTGGCCGTCGATGCGGAGAACTACTCCCGCCTGCCCATCGTGGCGGTCTGGGGCAGCGACGCGCACCAGAGCACGCTCGTCGGCATGCGCGAGAGCATCGACGCCTATGACCTCATCAAGAGCGGCCTGGTGAACGACACGCGCGACTGCGCGCAGATCTACTGGCTCATCAACGGAGCCGGCGGCATGGACGACAGGGACCTCGACCTTTGGCGGGCGAAGCTCAAGCTGACGCACGTGGCCGAGGTCGACGCCGAGCAGGGGCAGTCCGTGACTCCGTACACGCAGGAGGTGCCCGTCGAGGGCCGCAAGGAGACGCTGGCGCAGATCAAGGCAGACATCTACGAGGACTTCGGCGCGCTGGACGTCCACACCATTGCGGCGGGTGCGACCAACGACCACATCGACGCGGCATACCCAGCCGATGGACGAGGAGGCCGCCGAGTTTGAGCGCCACATCCGCGAGGGTATCATGGACATCCTCGCCCTCCAGGGCATTGAGGACACGCCCGTGTTCACGCACACTCGCATCAGCAACACCAAGGAGCAGGTCGAGACCGTGTGCCTGGAGGCCGAGTATCTGGACGACGAGACGATCCTGCGAAAGCTGCCGAACATCACGCCCGACGAGAGGGCGAAGATTTTGGAGCGCAAGCAGCGGGAGCAGGAGGAGCGCATGGCGGCGCTGCCGCCCGCCCTGGCGGCGAACGCGAAGGGTGCCCAGGAGGGCGACGAGGACGACGAGGACGACGAGGATGAGGAAGGTGATGAGTGATGGCGGCATTGCAGGTGCTTGACGGCGAGCTGTGGCAGTGGGACACCGGGCGCGAGGTCGAGGTTGTCGGCTGTGAGCAGGTGCATTTCGCCAAGTCGACCACAGGGACGTGCTACACGGTTGCGGTGGCTAACAGCAAGGCGAAGATTCCCGACGAGCTGCTCCAGGTGGCTGGGCGCGTGTACGCATGGGCCTACATCACGGACGAGGCATACGGCGGGCGCACGCGCATCGAGGCGCTCTGGGACGTAAAGAGGCGAGCCAAGCCCGCCGAGTACATCTACGAGCCGAGCGACCAGCGCACCATCAAGGACGCGGAGACGGCGCGAGACGAGGCCAAGGCCGCGCAAAAGGCGGCGGAGGCCGCACGCGACAAGGCTGTCGCCGCCGAGGTCAAGGGGGCACGCGCCACGACTCTTGCCTCGGGCTCGGAGGCAACGGCGGCGATGGAAGGCAATGTGCTGGTCGTCGGCGTGCCGAAAGGCGACGCGCTGAGATATAGCGACCTCACCGCCGAGCAGATCGCGGAGCTCAAGAAGCCCGCGACGGACGCGGCGGCTGGCGTGAACAAGGTCAACAACGAGTTCAAGCAGCTCAAGGCTTCTGTCGAAACGGCGGAGAAGAGCCGCGCCGACGCCGAGGCGGGGCGCAAGGAGAAAGAGACCGAGCGCGGGCAGAACGAGACGGAGCGCAAGGAGGATGAGGCCAAACGCAAGACCGCCGAGCAGAAGCGCGAGCAGGATTCGACCAAAGCCCTCGCCGACGCGCAGGCGGCTCTCAAGGACGCCAA
>CAJMSO010000057.1 GCA_905216075.1 uncultured bacterium
GCCGCCGCAGTTGAAAGGCAGATTGCCGCTCTGGCGGGTTTGCAGCGTCAACTGGTTACGCGGGTTGGTAAACCCGCGTAACTACCTACTCCTGAGCTCCGTACTGCTCGTAGTAAGCATCGATGGCGGCCTTGAGCTCGTCGTCGATGACGACCTTGCCGTCGATCTCGTGGTTGTAGAGAGTCTCGACGACCTCGGCCATGGAAACGATGCTCGCGACGGGAAAACCGTACTTGGCCTCGATCTCCTTCTGCGCGGTGGTCACGCCGCCCTTGCCGACCTCCATGCGGTTGAGGGACACGATCAGGCCCTTGATTTCGACGTCGGCAGCAGCCTTAACCTTGGGATAGGTCTCGTCGATGGACTTGCCGCTGGTGGTGACATCCTCGACCATGACCACGCGGTCGCCGTCCTGGGGCTCGTAGCCCAGCAGGTTGCCCTTGTCGGCGCCGTGGTCCTTGGCCTCCTTGCGGTCGCAGCAGTACTTGACCTCCTTGCCGTACAGCTCGTGGTAGGCAATTGCGGTCACGACGGCCAGCGGAATACCCTTGTAGGCCGGTCCAAACAGCACATCAAAGTCGTCGCCAAAGTTATCGTGGATGGCCTGGGCGTAATACTCGCCCAGCTTCTTGAGCTGATAGCCCGTCACGTAAGCGCCGGCGTTCATAAAGAACGGGGATTGACGGCCGCTCTTGAGTGTAAAGCTACCGAACTTAAGAACGTCGGACTCAACCATGAACTTGATGAACTCTTGTTTGTAAGCCTCCATGAGGGCTCCTCTCGTAATCGCGTACGTGCCTTCCAGTTTAGCGCAGGCGAAGCGTCGATGCGGGCGCGCTTTGGGGCCACGGCATTCTGTAAAGGCTTTGTCAAAGGGAATGGTTTTCCGAACAATGGGGTTGACACGGCAAACCCCCTCATCAAGAATACGGGCGGATTAAAAAGGGGTACGAGATACCCAAAGCGCGCTGCGCTCGGCCTTTAGGAGGTGTGCCATGGAAGGCAGTCCTAGTCGAAAAACCTGCATGTCGCCCTCGGCACGCCGTGAGGATTCCGCATACGCATAAACGCCACCGGCAGATCGCCAAAACCACCACAAAGGCGCGCTGCACCCTTTGTGGGCTCAAGAGCTTGACGTGAGCGACATCTAGGTTTTTTGAAGCAAATACGACACGTACGCTAACTCCCTTCAACAAGGAGGACCCTATGCTGATGCTCAAAACCGTCACGGTACTCGAAGCCATCTCCAAGCGCCGCCGCACGGCGCGCCCCGCCGCTCATACCGGCCTGTCCAAGAACACCATATTCGCCGCCACCCATAGCGCCGAGGACGCTCTCGTACTGCTTGACGCCACGGCAAGCGGCCTCACCGCCGAGCAGGCAACCGAGCGCCTGGACGCCTCCGGCCCCAACACCATCGAGGCACCGACCAAGACGCTCGCCCGCCGCATCGCCGACGCCTTTGTCGACCCCTTCGCCGGCATCCTCGCCTCGCTCGCGCTGGTCTCGCTCTACATCGACGTGCTCGCCGTGCCCGAGCCGCAGCGCGACCCCTCCACGGTCATCGTCATCGGCATCATGCTACTGGTATCGGGCGGTATGAAGTTTATCCAGGAAGCCCGCAGCGGCAATGCGGCAGAGGCCCTCAAGGACCTGGTCTCCAACACTTGCACCGTCCTGCGCGACGGCGAGCACATCGAGATCCCCTTCGACGAGCTCGTCCCCGGCGATGTGATCCGCCTCTCTGCCGACGATATGGTGCCGGCAGATGCCCGCGTCATCACCGCGCGCGACCTGTTTGTCATCGAATCCGCACTCACCGGCGAGAGCGAGGCCGTCGAGAAGACCGCTGCCATCACCGTCGTCGATGGTGCCGACGGCTCCGCGCTGCCGCTCTCTGCCTGCAAGAACATCGTCTTTACCGGCACCTCCGTGCAAAATGGCACTGCCATGGCACTTGTCGTTGCCACCGGCTCGGACACCTACCTGGGCGGCATCGCCAAGATGCTCAACGGGCGCGGCGAGAAGAGCGCGTTTGACCGCGGCGTCTCGAGCGTCTCCATGCTGCTCGTACGCCTCATGCTCGTTATGGCGCCGGCCGTCTTTGCCATCAACGCCGCCACCAAGGGCAACGTCATCGACGCGCTGCTGTTCGCCACGAGCGTGGCCGTGGGCATCACGCCGCAGATGCTTCCCGTCATCGTGACCACGAGCCTGTCGCAGGGCGCCAAGGACCTCGCCCGTCGCCAGGTTATCGTCAAGGAGCTGCCGGCGATTCAAAACCTGGGCGCCATGGACGTCCTGTGCTGCGACAAGACCGGCACCCTCACCGAAGACTGCATCGTGCTCGAGCGCTACCTCAACGCCGACGGCAACGAGGACACGCGTGTGCTGCGCCATGCGTTTTTGAACAGCTTCTTCCAGACCGGCCTCAAAAATCTTATCGACCTGGCCGTAATCGACCGTGCCGATGTGACACCCTCGACCGTCGCACCCGATTCCATGCTGGGCCAGAGCCTGCGCGACCGCTATACCAAGGTCGACGAGGTTCCCTTCGATTTCTCGCGCCGTCGCCTGAGCGTAGTTGTCTCCGACTCCCAAGGCAAAACCCAGATGGTTACCAAGGGAGCTGCCGAGGAAATGCTCGAGATCTGCTCCTTTGTCGAGGTCGATGGCATCGCTCAGCCGCTCACCGACGAGAAGCTCGCCCAGATTCGCAAGCGGGTCGACGGACTTAACGCCGAGGGCCTGCGCGTGATTGCCGTGGCGCAGAAGACCGATCCGCGCTGCGTGGGCGAGTTTGGCATCGCCGACGAGTGCGACATGGTGCTGATGGGCTTTTTGGCCTTCCTCGATCCGCCCAAAGCAAGTGCCGCGGGCGCCGTCGCCGCCCTCGAGGCCAAGGGCGTAGCGGTCAAGGTCCTGACCGGCGACAACGACCGCGTCGCCGCCACCGTCTGCGAGCAGATCGGTATCGATGCGAGCAACGTCTTGCTCGGCCCCGAGATCGATGCACTCGATGATGCCGAGCTTGCCGAGCGCGCCGAGAAAACCCATCTCTTCGCCAAGCTCTCGCCGCTGCAGAAGGCACGCCTGGTGCGCGTCATGCGCGAGCTGCTCGGTCACACCGTGGGCTTTATGGGCGACGGTATCAACGACGCCGCCGCCATGTGTGCGAGCGATTGCGGCATCTCGGTCGATTCGGCCGTCGATATTGCCAAGGAATCCGCCGATATCATCTTGCTTCAGAAGGACCTAGGCGTGCTCGAGCGCGGCATCATCGAAGGCCGCCGCACCTACGGCAACCTGCTCAAGTACCTCAAGACCACAGTGAGCTCCAACTTTGGCAACGTGTTCTCCGTGACCGTCGCGAGCCTGTTCTTGCCGTTTTTGCCCATGAGTGCCCTGCAGCTGGTGCTGCTGTCGCTCGTCTACGAGATCGTGTGCATCGCGCTACCGTGGGACACCGTCGATGACGTCTGGACCGCCCGTCCGCGCTCCTGGGACGCCGCGTCCATCAAGGACTTTATGCTCGAGCTGGGCCCCGTGAGCTCGCTGTTTGACATCGTGACCTTCGCCGCGCTCTTCTTTGTGGTGTGCCCCGCCACCGTGGGCGCAAGCTGGTCCGAGCTCTCCGGGACGGGCAGCGTCGCGGGTATGGCGACCTTTGCCGCACTCTTCCAGAGCGGCTGGTTTGTCGAGTCCATGTGGTCGCAGACGCTCGTGATCCACATGCTGCGCTCCCCGCGCCTGCCGAGCCTACGTGACCACGCCGCGCCGGCACTGTGCGCGCTCACCGTGCTAGGCCTGGCGCTTGTCACCTGGCTGCCGGCAAGCCCCATCGCCGATGCGCTCGGCCTCATGACGCTGCCCACGAGCTTTTTTGGGCTGCTCATTGGCATCGTTACCGCCTATATCGCGCTCACCCAGCTGGCAAAGCGCCGCTACATTGCCCGCCACGGCGAGCTGCTGTGACGCCCGAATTGTGGCGCGCGACCCATCAGGCGGTCAAAAAATCCCGCCTCAAATTAAACCGCCCCCATTTCCCGTGCTAAGGAAATGAGGGCGGTTCACTCCGGCCTTTATCTTTTTCGACAGCCTCGTTTGGCTCGCGCTACACCAGGCGCATGGCCTCCTGGACAGCACCGTAAAGGTTGGCGTCGTTGCCGAGCTCGGCCACCTTTATCTGCGGCACAGGAATGCCAGCAAGGGTCCCTTCGTAACTCGCGAGGGCCAGCGGCATCTGCGCACGCAGGGCATCGACGAGCTCGGGATGGCACGAGATGCCGCCTGCGACCACAAAGACCTCGGGGTCGAGCACGGCCTGCAGGTTGATGAGCTGTCCGTCAAATGAGCGAGCGTAGCGGTCGAGCGCGCGCTGCGCCGCCATGTCGCCATCCGCGATCCACTCAAAGACGCGGCGGCCGTCCACCGGAGAATCCGCAGGCAGGCCCTTCTCGGCAACGGCGGCATCGCGGAGCGCGCGCCAACCGCCCGAGCCCGCAAAGGAGTTTTCCATGCTCGCGGCAGTCGTGACATCGTTGCGCAAGAAGCTGAACTCGCCTGCAAAGCAGTGCGCGCCGCGCAGGACCTTGCCGTCGATGACGATACCGCCGCCGATGCCCGTGCCAATAGCGAGTACCACGCCAAAACGCGTCCCGCGCAGGGCGCCAGCCGCATACTCACCGAGTGCACAGCACTTACCGTCGTTATTGACGGCAACCGGCACCCCCAGCGCCTCGCGCATGAGCTTTCCCAGTGGGCAGCCGTCCATAAACGTGAGCGCACCGCCGCGATGGATCGTTCCCGTGACATCTCCCTCGTAAATACCGCCGGGTGCGCTCACGCCTACGGCGTTCACGCGCTCGCGGTACGGCTCGACGAGCCCGATCAACGCCGAAACGGTCTCCTCAGCCGTGGTAAAGCCCGTCGGCAGGCTCCCGCGCTCGCGGATGGAAAAATCCTCGCCCAGCACAGCCCATTTAACGGCCGTACCGCCCACATCGATTCCAAAGAACTCCTGCATATTCGCCCCTCACGTGCCATAGCCCCGAACGCGCATCGCCGCGACCACCACAGGGGCTGCCCTTATGATGGTCGTGCAGCAAATCGCGCCCGGAGCCGATTATCTCTATTATTACGCCTCTACTTTAGTCAGACGAAGCAACATATACTGCTTACTAGGGAGGTCGATGCGGAACTTGCCCTCAAAGGTTCCGGGAAGCTCTTCCTCCGTCATGTCCCATGTGTCCACGACATTCACCTTGTAACGAGCGCCCGCCTCGCCCTCAAACTCACGATACGCCGGACGGTTGAACCCAAAGTACATAAGGACATCGGCAGTCCCGTGGCCATGATCGTTGGACATACAGGTGACATCCCAGGTAAACGTACCGTCAAGGATGCCGACCTCATCGGGCACCCAGTCAAAATCGGCCGGCAGCGCCTCCATGTAGCGACGGCAAAAGCCAATGCGATCGGGCGAATCGCCGTAGAGCTTGCCGCCGTGCGCCCACCACAGCTTGGGTCCGCGGTCGACGTAGGTCTCACCGTGGGTCACATAACCGCCACGCAAACTGCCCTCCCAAAAACGACGTACGAGTTCCTGAGCGGTCAGGTTACCCCAGCCCCAGTTGATGTTGCCCTCATAGCCGACCTCGTCGATCAAAACCGGCTTGCTATACTGCGCGCGCAGCATGGTGACGTCCTCGGCTGTGTTCTTGAGGTCGCACCTCTGGTAGCTCACGTGCGTAATCCACGGATGACTGTGGTCAAAGATCTCACGGCAATTGTGGATACTGCGCAGATGACCATACGGGTCGTTCGCCATGATGATACGGGCATAGCGGTCCCAGTCCTCGGCCGGCTTCCACGGCATAAGGTCCCACTCATTGGCGAGGCTCCACCAAATGTTCTTGTATGCCGAGAAGCGACGAGCGACATACGTCAGGTAGAAAATATCCTCCTCGCGCGTCATACGAGAGAAGCCCCAGTCCTCAGGCTTGTCATACGGATGCAAAACGATGAGATCCGCCTGGATACCCAGCTCGTCAAGCTGCTCGATGCGGTGCTCGAGGTTTTCCCAAAACGGCTCATAGAAGCGAAAATGGTCGAAATCGCCCTTCTCGCCTTCATAGGCATACATCGCTGGGTCCTCAACGTTATAGTCGTAGAACTTGGGGAAGACGCACATGCGTATCTTGTTAAAAGGTGCCTCTGCGAGCGTCTCGAGCGTCTGCTCCTGCAGCTGAACATCCTGGTTGGTCCAGGCATAGCATGTGGTGCCAAAGGGCAGGTAGCGCGTTCCATCCTCGTAGGCAAAGTTGAAATCCTCGTCAGTAATGAACGGAGCTCCGTGGGCGAGTACATCCTTTGCCAGCAGCACGCGACCATGATTGGCGCCCGTGGCGGGCACGGCCTCAAAAGAGCCGGCGGCACCATCGAGCTCGGGGTCATTGGAGCTCACCGTGTAGTTCCAGACACCGGCACTCTCGGGCATAAAGTTGATTCCGTAGCAGCCATTGCCCTTGTAGAAGCCATGGACCTCAAAGCTGTCCTGGCCATCCGCGCGGTCAAATCGCGCCGACAGCTCGACTTCGACATAGGGATTGCCGGCCGCAGTGCCCGCGAGCTCGAGCTTAAACACCTTGTACTGCTCGACGATAGTCATGATAACGCCTCCAAGTTAAGCGATTGAATAGTCGGAGTCCGTCGGGCAACACGAACGCAGCCCGACGGAATGAAAGAGAGTGGCAAATTACTTGGCGCTCTTGATGAGCATGATGGACACATAGCCCACGGCGATGAGCACGATGGAGATTGGAAACGCCATGAAATAGGAGCCGGTGGCGACAACGATTGCCGAGGTCACGATGGGGCCAAGGATCTGACCGATGGTGTTGGCGATATTGAGGATGCCCAGGTCCTTGCCGGCGTTCTCCTTATCGGGCAGAACATCGACATTGAGCGCCTGGTCCACGGAAGAGTAGATACCGTAGCCAAGTCCGGCGAGCAGAGCAAATCCGTACATGCCGATAACGGACTTAAGTAGCCAGGGCAGGGCGATACCGATACACATCATAATCGTTGCGACGAGGATGATAGGCTTGCGGCGGCCGATCTTGTCGGAGATGGCGCCCGAGGTAAGCGAGGCGACAAGCGACACGACCATGATCACGACGGACATACTCGAAAGAACTGCGCCGGCTTCTGCCACGGGAAGACCGATGTACTTCTCGAGGATATAGAGCTGATAGCCGTTGATGCAGAAGTAACCGAAGATGAGGAGCAGACGGCCAAAGAGCGCCAGATAAAAGTCGCGGCAGTTCTTGGTGGGCGGAACGAACATGAGCAGCAGCGACTTGAGATTGAGCTTCTCAGACTGCTCGCCCTCGTCAAGAGCGGCAGACTTCTCGCGCGGCCAAATGATGACGGCGAGGATGCCGGTCAGCAACCAAGAGACCGTGCCGATGATAAAGCCAGGAACTGGGTTGGAGAGGAACTGCGTACCGATGATGGTGCCAATCGACTGGCCGGCCGTTGCGCCGCCGCCATAGAATGCGGAGAGCGTGCCGCGCTTGTTAAGCGGGATGCGGTCGGAAAGCACGGCAACAGCAGGGGCAAGCATGCAGTTGAGGCCAATCTGCAGCACGCACCAGGAGGCGACGATCATGGGAAGTGTGGTCGCGACCGAAGTGCTCCAGAAAGCACAGCCGCAGATAAAACCGCCGAGAACGATAAACGGCGTGCGCTTGCCAAAGCGGCTGTGGCAGTGGTCGGAAAGCGCGCCGAAAACGAGATTTGAGAACAGGGCGAAGATCGAACCGACCGAGTTCATCGCCGCGAGAATTGCCTCGGGCTGGCCAATATTAAGGCCGTTAAAACGCTCGGGGAACAAGACGTTGGAGCCGATTGTTCCCGACATCATCCACATGATTCCGAAGATGATAAAGCCGATCATAAAGCGCCATGTCTCGGTTTTGGTCATGGGCTTTCCGGTATCGGGGGCGATGGCGTTCTCGTCAATCGCCGCGGCGGTTTGATTTGCCATGGGATAGATCCTCTCTGTGATGGAATGTGCGAGGGCGCTCGTGCACCAAGGGTCAAGGGGTCAAACCCGCTGGATGCGGCGGCCGTGGAATGGGGTACGGCTGCTCGCGAGCGTCTGTTGGGTTGTTACTTACTAACTAGTAAGTAACTCCACGACCTGTATAGTACGCTTACTAAGTACTTAGTAACCTATAAGAGCGGTAAACGGTTGTTTTGAACCGCTGAACGGCTGAGGTAAGCTATGGGGGTATACAAAAGGCATTTGGCGGCAATACTCGAGCCGCCCTAAATAAGGCAGCGCGATTTATATGGACACTCAGAAAACTCCCACACCCGCGGCAAAGAAACGCAGCGCTGCGGCGCAGGAACGCCTTGACCAGATTGTTTCGGCGGCCGTGCGGCTTATCAACGCGCGCGGCTTTAACGGCATGTCGCTCCAGGCGGTAGCCGACGAGGTGGGCATCACCCAGGCGGGCGTGCTGCACTACGTGGGCAGCAAGCACGGGCTTTTGGTCGAGGTGATCCGTCGCTATTACGATCGCAGCTCAACCTTAGACGACTATCTCTCCCTCTTTCATCCTGGCGGGGCATTTGAGGGCCAGAGCCCCAAGATTCCCGAATACTGCCGTCTGCTCGTGGCGGAGAACAACAGTCAGCCCGAGCTCGTCATGCTCTTCCAGATGCTCAATACCGAGGCCATGAGCACGGAGAGCCCCCTGCACGAGTATTTCAACGACCGCTCGCGCGGAGTTATCGAGCCCGAGCCCGATGTTAACTGGAGCGTTCCCGAGGGAATCGACGCCACCGAAGCCATCTCGTGCGCGCTGGCGGCGATGTACGGATTGGAAGGCCGTTGGGTGGCGCGACCCGACGAGATCGACTATCCCGCCGAGTGGTCTAAGTTCGAGGACATCCTCTTTCCCCTTCCCCTCTGGGAGGGCTACCGTTAAGAGCGGCGGTATGCAATCGCCATTACCAACCGCAACGGCTGTGTCGATAAAAAAAGTCCCGGGCTACCACCCGGGCCTTTTCTCTTGCGTTATTCCGTTTTCCTTAACGCGCCGGCGAGACCACGAGCAGCGCGTCGTGCTCAAAGGGATGCTGGGCTACGCGCACGGTGCCGTCACCGTTGTCGCGGACGGGCAGCTTGGCGATGCGCTTGTCCTCCATGTCGAGGACCGTCGCCGTCCAGTCGCGCGCGCCGTCGAGCTTAAACTTGAGCGCCGTGGTACGCGGCAGGTACGTGACGACGCGATCGCCAACGCGCGCCACACGAATGGCCTCGCGCGCGGCATCGAGAAGC
>CAJMSO010000058.1 GCA_905216075.1 uncultured bacterium
CCCCAGCCGAGTCCTCGTGCCGCAGGTGCAGCTCTACCGGCACGTTACGACGCACGGCAACTTCGAGCTGACGTGCCATGCAATCAATCTGCACGCTATGGGGCGCCGGCGCGATGTCGTCGTCGTAATCCATGTGGTAGTCCAGACCGATCTCGCCGATGCCGACGCACAAAGGGTCATCAAGCGCAGCAACAACCTGTGCGTGAATGTCGTCGGTATAATCCGGCGCGCCATAGGGGTGAACGCCAGCGAGATACTTGATCTGCGGAATATCCCGCATCGGCAGAATTTCGCGCACGAGCCAGTCGCTATAGTCCGTCACGCTGCGCTTGTCGGCGATGGGGTCGAGCATCGTCACCAACAGATCGACGCCCGCGGCTTTGGCGCGCACGAGCGTTTCGGGCACTTCTTTGCCCCAAAACGAAAGCAGATGCGCATGCGTGTCGGCAAGCGGTGCCAAGGGCACGGGGCAGGCAACCGTCTTCTTTTTCTTGGTAAACGTCACGCGTTCGGCATTAATCGTCATGGATTAGCTCCTGGGCCAGGCGGACAAAGTCAGCAACATCGAGCGTCTCGGCGCGCGTGGTGGGTGAGATACCGCAAGCCTCAAAGGCGGCATCGAGCACGTCCTTGGCAAAGCCGTTGGCGCTCATGGAATTGCGGATGGTCTTGCGACGCTGAGCAAATGCGGCGTCAATCACGCGGGCCACAAACTCGCGATCGAGTCCTTCGGGCACCACGCCGTCAACACGGTCGATACGCACGACGGCCGAGTCCACGTGCGGTGCCGGCATAAAGCAACGCGGCGGCACCTCAAAACGACCCGTCACCTGCGCATACAGGCCGAGCTTTGCCGTATAGCCGCCATAGGTCTTGTTGCCCGGCGTTGCGGCAATGCGATCGGCAACCTCCTTTTGAACCATGACGACGGCGCGCTTGAGCGCGGGCATCGTCTGGAAGAACTGCAGGATGATTGTCGCCGCCACGTTATAGGGCAAGTTCGCGACAAATACCGTGGGCTCGCCGCCGGCGGCCTGCTCAATCTGCTCCGGGCCCACCTTAAGCGCGTCGCCCATGATAAAGCGGAAGTTGGCGTAGTCGGCGGCGTGAGCATCGAGCACCGGCTCGAGCTCGGGGTCGGCCTCGATCGACGTGACACACGCCGCCTCCTGCAGCAGCGCAAGCGTGAGCGTACCAACGCCCGGGCCAACCTCGAGCACGCGCTCATCGCCCGTGAGCTCGGAAAGCTCGCAGATACGTTCGATCACATGGTTGTCGATCAGGAAGTTCTGGCCCAGGCGATGCTTGGTCGCAAGGCCAAACTCCTCTAGCAGCTCCCTAGTTGCCGTGGGGTTTGCCAAAGGCGAAGTTGTCATGGTTGCCTCCTTAACATGGTGGCTGCATCGTAAAGCAAAAGGGCATGGACCGTTGCGGCCATGCCCTTACAGCTAAACAGCAAATTGCCGATATGGCGCGCAGCGGCTTAGCCCAGACGCGGGAACAGCGGCTCGCCCTTCTCGACGGGCTGACCACCGGCAAGCAGGCCCCAAGCGCAAATGCCCTTGAGGTCGTCGCTCGCGGCCTCGTCCTCGCAGGACAGGCGGCGCAGGGCCTCGGCAGAAGTCTGGGGCATGAGCGGCATCAGCAGGTGAGCGGCAATGCGGATGGCCTCGAGCAGGTTGTAGATCACAAACGCCAGCTCGTCAGCCTTGGCCTCGTCCTTGGCAAGCGCCCAGGGCTCGGAGTCCTCGATGTAGTGGTTGGCGGCATGGATGAGCTCCATGACCTCGTCCTTAGCTCCACCATAATCGAGCACGTCCATCTTGGCCATGTAGCGCTCGACCAGACCATCGGCGATCTTTGCCAGCGGGTTGTCGAACGCATCGAACGATGCGGGCTTGGCGGGCGCGCAACCATCAAAGTACTTGCCGCTCATGTTGAGCGAACGCGAGATAAGGTTGCCCCAGCTGTTGGCCAGGTCGGCGTTGTAGACCTGCTCCATGCGATCGAAGCTGATGGCACCGTCGGTGCCGGGGACGACGTCGGTCATAAAGTAGTAGCGATAGCCCTCGACGCCCAACATGTCGATAACGTCCTGCGGAGCGATGGCGTTGCCGCGGCTCTTGGACATCTTCTCGGCCTTGCCGGTCTCGGCATTGCGCACGGTCAGGAAGCCGTGGGCAAAGACGTGCTCGGGCAGGGCCTCGCCGATGGCCATGAGCATGGCGGGCCAAATGACGCAGTGGAAGCGGATGATGTCCTTGCCCACGATGTGGAACTGCGCGGGCCAGCGATAGGCCAGCTCGGCACGCGCCTCGTCGGTGTCGACACCGTAGCCGACGGCCGTCATATAGTTGAGCAGCGCATCGAACCACACGTAGGTCACGTGACCCTCGTCAAACGGGACCTGAATGCCCCAGTCAAAGCTCGTACGGCTCACGGAAAGGTCATTAAGGCCGCCCTCGACAAAGCTACGTACCTCGTTCATGCGGAACGCAGGCTCGACAAAGTCGGGGTGCTCGTCGTAAAGCTTGAGCAGCTTGTCCTGGAAAGCGGAAAGCTTAAAGAAGTAGGACTCCTCCTGCACGCGCTCAAGCGGACGGTGGCAGTCGGGGCACAGGTGCTGGCCGACGCTGCCGTACTCCTCGTCGCCCTTCTGGACCTGCGTATCGGTGAAGTAGGTCTCGTCAGGCACGCAATACCAACCGTCGTAGCTGCCCTTATACAGGTAGCCGGACTCCTTCATGCGCTCCCACAGGTACTGCACGGCATGATGCTGGCGCGGCTCGGTGGTGCGGATGAAGTCGTCGTTGGAGATCTCGAGCTTGCTCCAAAGCTCCTTGAAGTGCGGAGCCTGGCTGTCGGTCCACTCCTGCGGCGTCATGTTGTGCTTGGCTGCGGCCTCGGCGACCTTCTCGCCGTGCTCGTCCATGCCGGTCAGGAACTTGACGTTATAGCCGGCGGAGCGACGATAACGGGCCTGAACGTCGGCGATGATGGTGGAATAAGCCGTGCCCAGGTGCGGATCGGCGTTGACGTAGTAGATGGGCGTCGTGATAAAGAACGAAGGCTTACTTTGATCCATGGGGTTTGTCCTCCAGAAAAACGTTGCATACAGGGGATGATTCTAGCGCAAGGGCTGGATATCCTCCATCTATTGCATATCGAGCACCATGGCATAGACATCGCGCTTACGGCGCGAGTACTTCTGCGACAGGCGCTTGGCCACCGCAGAGGCGGGCTCTCCCTCCTCGAGCGCGGCGCGGATATCCTCGCGCAGAGCCTCGTCGGGATCCGCTGCCGCGGCGCCAACCGGCACGATACCGGCCTCCTCATCTTCGCTCGGCGGCGCGATGACCAGCGCAATCTCGCCCTTTACCTCGCCGCGAGCACGCAGCTCCTCGGCGAGCTGGGCGGCGGGCCCGCGCAAGACCTCCTCGTGCAGCTTGGTGAGTTCGCGGCAGACGGCAACCTCACGTTGGGGAAAGACCTCCGCCACGGCCTCGAGCGTCGCCACGATGCGATGTGGAGACTCGTAGAAGATGAGTGCGCCGGGCACCACGGCAAGACGCTGCAGTCGGCGCACGCGGTCGCCGTGCTTGCGACCCAAAAAGCCTTCGAAGAAGAAATGCTCGCAGGGAATGCCGGACGAAACGAGCGCCGTGACGCAAGCAGAAGGCCCGGGAATAACTTCGACGGGCACATCGGCCTCACGCGCCGCCTCGACCAGCGCCTGGCCGGGATCGGACACGCTCGGCATGCCGGCGTCCGAGGCAAAGGCGAGGGTCTCCCCCGCCAGCAGGCGGTCGACCAGGCCGGCGGCGCGGCTGGCGATCACATTCTCGTCGCAACGGACAAGCGGCTTGGAAATGCCCAGGTGCATCAGCAGCTTTGACGTCACACGCGTGTCTTCGCAGCAGATGACATCGGCAGCGGCAAAGGCTTCGCCAACGCGCGGGGACAGGTCGCCCAGGTTGCCGATGGGCGTGCCGACCACATAGAGTTTGCCCGTATGGGCGCTGTTTTGCGTCATATCAACCTATTCAATCATGCCGCGCTCGAGCGTGCCGAGCGCCGCGCGGGCGTCCCATGCTGCAATGCGCTTCTCGGTCTTCCACGTTTGGAAGAACCAACCGGCAGCCGGCGCAAACGAAGCCAGCTGATTGGCGATAAACACGCGCTCGTAGGCATTGCGGCCCTCGGGCGTAACCGACGAGTTGGCAAAGATCGCCGCGCCCGACCATTCGCCCACCAGCACGGGGAACCCAGTTGAAATCGCTTCTTTAAGCTCGCGCTTGTTACGCGAAATCGCCGTCGTCAGCCCGCGGGGGCTCGTGATGTCGAGCGCATGCTCGTCGCGGTAATGGTACAGGTGAAGGTCCATGTAGACGTTCTTGTACTTGGCGCCGCGCATAAAATGCTTCCACTCGCTGGGATGCCCCGACGACGAGAAAACGACGATCTTATCCTCGGGCATATACGAACGGACGAGCTCGTAAGCATCGCGATAGAAATTGCGCAGGTAGTGAGCAGGAATGCCATCCGTCATGGTGAAGAGGCTCTTGCGGACACTCATCTGCGGCGTATCCAGCAGCTCAATACCCAGCAGGCTCTCGGCCTCGCCGTAGCGATCGGCCAAGCGCTCGAGCACGTCGAGTGCGACATGACGACCGTTGGTGGACGAATGCCACTCGGCAACAGCCTCCGGCGTGGCGGGCGAATCGTTGGAATCGCCCTGGCCACCGGGCACAGTCGCCAGGTCAAGCAGCACGCGAATGTTGTACTTGGCAGCCCACTCAATCGCGCGGTCGATGTAATCGACAACCGAGATGTAGGAGGCATCGGACTCCTGTGAGCCAAAGGCATACCAAGGCACCGGCAGGCGCACGGCGTTGAGGCCGATCTGCGCCATGCGACGGAAATCGTCCTCGCTCACAAACGTCTCGTAATGACGGCGCATGCGCTCGTTATAGGCGGCGGTGCCCATGGCCTCCTGCAGCTCGGCCGCGTTGGATGCACCGGTCGCCGCGTATAGCGACGGGGTCACCCAAGGCTCGGGAATAAACCAGCCAGAGAGATTAACGCCGAGTATCCTCTCCATCACTGCCCCCTTCGGATCGTGCAGGCCGAGCCTGCATCGTATTGCATAGGAAAAGTATCGTTTTGAGTATACCCGCGCATGCGGACAGACGACCGAACGGTCTGTAAAGTGGCGCAAAAGCGGGAGGAATGTCTGAGCGGGCGGGGTCAAGACGACGTACCGAGATGCGCATACACGCCGAGGGCAGGCGCCGGAAAGCGCATTCCATTCTTTCGCTCATTAATGGGATGCGCTTTCCGCGGGTCCACATAAAAGAAAAGGACCCCTTTGCAGAGGTCCTAGTCAATTCAAGGTGGCGGGGAAGGGAATCGCGTCCGCGCGCTGCGCGGACGGACCGCTGCGGCGCTTGCGCGCCTTGCGAGCTACGCTGGAAAACGCTTGCGCGTTTCCTCAGCTCCGCGCCTTCACGGGGTTCGATTCCATGCATGGTCCACATAAAAGAAAAGGACCCCTTTGCAGAGGTCCTAGTCAATTCAAGGTGGCGGGGAAGGGAATCGAACCCCTGACACGAGGATTTTCAGTCCTCTGCTCTACCAACTGAGCTACCCAGCCATTTGAGGTGTGCCTTGTTTCAAGGCTTGATTAGTATAACCAAGGACGCGCTCCGGTCAACCGAGAATTTGAAAAAAGTTTTTGAGCACGGCGCCAGCCACAAGGCCGACCCTATAGAACAGCACGTTAGAGACATCAACCCACCGCAAGAAGTTTTTCGCTCAAGGCTGCACGGGCAAACTCACTTGGCGTCATTCCTTCAGCCGCCGCCCGACGACGAATCGCCTCCTTCATCCCTAGGGGAATCTTGACCGACAGCGTTGCCGTCCCTTCGCTTGAGAGTGGAGGCCGCCCGTGCACGATCCCCCCAACGGTATGCTCGCCGTCCGGAAACTCGCCATGCTCGTACGACTCGCACCACGTGTCAATCATTTCATCCGTTATAACCTGACCATTGGCAGCCGTATACGCCTTGCTCATCATCGACCCCTCTGCCGAGCTCGCTCGATCTCTTGCCAGAATTTCTCCTCCATCTTACCCAATTTCGTATGACGAAAGTCCGCTGTCGCCAATTCTTACGCCGGCACTTGTTGAAAGGCGGGAGGTGTAGCGAGGATTGAAGGGCGTTCCAGTACCGCCCAGGCACCGGGACAGGAACACATGTGCCAAGGACGGACGTTTTCGCAGCGTGCGAGGATGTTGCCGTTCCGGTCGATAAAGGCAATGTCGATGGGATAGGCCATAAAGCAGGTGTGGACCGAAGAGCAGCGTGGGAACGCCATGACGAGCGGCAACCCGTTGGCGGCAATCGGAGACCGTCCCAGCATGCCGCGCAGGCGCACGGCAAACGACTCCGCCACCACAAACTCGGCAGGCGTCCAACCCAGCCTGTTGAGCGCCCGCGCGTAGGCAATGTAGGATGAGACCGCGGTCACGTGACCACCCCCGGACGCCACGGATCGACCGTCACTGCACGCTCGTGAGACAACTTTGCCGGCGCCCCCAGCGAAACGCCGGCGATGCCGAGCGAGCTCGGCCACGGCTCATAGCGCATGATGCAGGTATAGGTCCTAAACGTGCCGGAAAGCGAAAGCAGACCGCCATCCGATGTCGTCGCACCCTGTTCGCTCGAGACCTCGATCTGCAAGTCATAGCCTTCCATGGCATGTTGAATCTGAGCCTGAACGGTCGCGGAGGCATCGATGGAGCTGCCATCGCCCTCCCCGCTCGGCGCCACGGCATGCGCCAGCACGATATCGGGCACCACGCGGTCGAAGCGTGCGACCGCACCGGCAAAGACCATGACGTTGTACACGATAAGCGCCAGAACCAGCAGGACGGGCGTGACCACGGCCATCTCGACCGTCGCCTGGGCGCACTCCTCGCGCAGGCGCTTGCGGATGCCCATTACGACCCACCGCCCAGGGCACCCGCCAGCGTGGCGACATCGACGGTGAGTGGAATGGAACCGCCGCCGGGCAGCGGAATCTCCGCTAGCGTGAACACCGTGCCGCTGATAGTGCGCTCGACTTGATATTCCAACGCCTCGCAAAGTGCCTTGGGGTCGGTCACGCCCAGCGGAATACTTCGTAGCTTGTCCTGCACTTTAGAAAGACCTGTGATGTCAGACCCAGGGCTCTTAATGACATTGGCAGTGTCGGTCAGCACCGGCTTTCGTAGGCGCAAGTCGCACGGCTCCAAGCCCAGCGCCGCCACGGACGCCGAAACGGTATCGCCGAGCCACGATGCAATGGAGCCCAGCGCGCCACTGCTCCCTCCCAGGCCATCGATCATCTCATCCATAAGCTCGTCGGCCGAGCCTTGGATGTCTCCGTATCCCACAAGCAGCCGTCCCCAAACATCCATGACGCCATCGAGTACGCCGGCAACGCCACCCGAACGTTCCTCCAACGTCGAGAAAAACCGCGAGAGAACGTTGTTCTGCGCCGTCGCGTCATCGGGTGCCAGCACCGCAGCAGAGATCGCACCGCGCTCACCAAGTCTGACTGTCGTGTTAAACGAAGAGTTGAGCTCATCGGGGCTCGAGATGGCACCCGAAACCGCAAAGGAGACCACGCCGTTGCGACCGGGCGGGGCGATACGCGGACGCTCGCCCGAAAGCGTTTTAATAGCCTCGTCAAACGCATTGCCCGCACGGTCAGCCTCGTCCTCGGTCTGGCGCATGAGCTCAAGCTCTTTGTTGCGGCATTCGACGTAGTCTTCCAGAGCGTCTTTGAATCGATCAAAGTGGTACTCGAAGCCGTTTTCGATTGAAGTCGAAGGAGCCGCAACGGCGCCGAGCGACGAAACACCAAAATGGCATCTGTTGCATTTGTCCTGCCCGTCATAAGCAGCGACCGAGGCTAGCCCGCCTGGCGTCCCTTTCTTATAGTTGGGGCAACTCGTTCCGTAATGCAGATACGTCTTGCCATCATTGGCACTGGCTGGCCACACCGCATCGGTATAGAGCTCCGTCGCTCGCACCTCGTCGGTGTTGCGCGGCAACAGCGGGATATAGAAAGCGACTTCATCTCCGTCCTCGGTTACATATGCACGATTGACCTCTGTACTCGCATAGGTGTAAAACGCCTTGCGCGCCGCCGACTCCGCCTTCGTCTCGACGCTTGAACCCTGCGGTTTTTCGTCTGCCAGGCGTTGACGGTAGTAGGTCTTCGCGCGGTCGAGCGCCACCTGTGGCTCCCACGAAATGCTCGAGGCATAATGCGGGTTCTGCTCACCCGAGAGCTTTGCCAAACTCCTCGTACGTTCCCACATGCATGAACAGCTACCGACCGAAGCCGGAACCGATCCACCGCAATCCGCAAGCCAGGCGCGTTCTTTTGCTTTCGCCGTCTCCTCCAAGGCCTTCTGCAGCTCATCTGCTGCGCGCTCCAGATCTTTCGATGTGTCTTTAATGGCATCGGTCGAGATCTCAGAACCCTCGAGCGCAACGAAATCCGACTCGGACGTCCTGGGCACGGCAAGCGCCGTACCGGTATAGGTCACACTATCGGTATCCTGCGCCGACACCGCCTGCGTGGCACGCGCGGCAATCAGATACGGCAGAGCCGTCTCGATTTTCTGCAAGCCTTCCGATGCGCTTTTGGCAAACTTGTTGCGCGTTTTAATGATCTCAATCCCGGTGTCGACCATATTGCCGGCAACTGGTTCGGCACCCGGGATGAGGATGGCGACCAGGCCCGTCCCGATCGTGGCAAACCCCGCTAGCCCCAGACTCAAGATGCTCGCATCAACCACCGTGGCAGCCGTGTGATAGGACGACACTACGTTGGCACCCGCCAGCGCGCCGCTATCGGCCGCCACCTGGGTGTCCCCCGCGCGCGACATGCTCCATATCGCCGCGGTCGACGAAAACAACAACGTGAGCACCACTAGGATGACCACGGCAGAAGAAAGCGTGGTGTAGGCACCGTCTTCGATAAACAGGTCGATACCGGCGCGGCCCATAAAGCCGCCTCGCTTGCGATGGCAGCTCGGACGGCGCGTCAAAACGCGTCTAGACCAGAAACGCTTAATCCCATGCAGCAATCCACGAATCATAATCTCCCTCCAGCCATTCGGGACGTGATTGATACGAGACATCGACCTTGAGCTCAACGTAGCCGCCCTCGGCGGTACCACCCATAACCTGCGCAAACGCACCGATCACAGGCAACGGCTTGCCCTCGCCGGAAACGGACACGGACGAGACGCCG
>CAJMSO010000059.1 GCA_905216075.1 uncultured bacterium
TTTTTGACGGCCTTATCGACCTTCATGCCTTTGGGCGTCTTGCCCGCTGCGGGCTTGGCCTTCTTATCGTACTTCTTTCCCATACCATATCCTTAATCTCGCAGGCCGAGCGCCGCAGGCGGGTGCACGGCCAGTTTGCACAGCTACTTGCCTTGTACCCAGCGCGAACAAAACGGAACGCGGCGATGCGCTCGCGAAATGTGTTATCCTATAGCCCAATGCGTTGACGGAGAGGGTTTTGCCCGCCGCGTCGCCGGCGAGAGAGGGAAGGTCATGGGCTGCAAGCCTTCCTGCGGTGGCAAGGGCCAAGCGTTCACTCCCGAGCAGCGACCTCAACGGGCGCGCGGCCAGTGGCAGCAAAGCCCCAGTAGGGAAGCCGTGAGCCTCGCGACAAGGGGCAAAGAGTGGGCGCGGCGGGCCAGACATCCGCCGGGTCAAACAAGGTGGTACCGCGGAATTCAACCGTCCTTGGGCAATGCACATGCCCGAGGGCGGTTTTTTGTTACCGAACCGGGCCGCGTTTTCGCAACGCCAGGCGGCGGCAGTCGTCCCGGCGAGTGGGGAGCGCGAGAGACGAAAGGGAAGACATGAGTCTGATTGATGATCTGGTCAAACTCGAGGAAGAGGCCAAGGAGCTCGTCGCAAGCGCCGATGACGCCGCCAAGCTCGAGGCTGCACGCGTTGAGCTGCTCGGTCGCAAGGGCCGCATCACCGGCCTGATGCGCATGATGGGCAAGCTCGCCCCCGAGGATCGTCCCATGATGGGCAAACGCGCCAACGAGATGCGCCAGCTGATCGAGGGCATGCTCGACGAGCGTACCACCGAGATGAAGGCCGCCGCCCTCAAGCACGCACTCGAGCACGAGGCCGTCGATATCACGCTGCCGGGTATCCGTCCGCAGATCGGTCACCAGCACCTGATCAAGCAGATCATCGAGGAGGCCGAGGACATCTTCTGCGGCATCGGCTACACCGTCGAGTCCGGCCCCATGGTCGACACCTCCTACTACAACTTCACCGCGCTCAACGCCCCCATGGATCACCCGAGCCGTTCGGCCCGCGATACCTTCTACGTGGTCGACAACAACCCCGGCAGCGTTGCGCATCCCGAGGCTCACGCTCACGGCGAGTCCGACGTGCTGCTGCGCACCCAGACCTCGGGCGTGCAGATCCACACCATGGAGTCGCAAAAGCCGCCCATCTACATGATCTGCCCGGGCACCGTCTATCGTCCCGACACGGCCGACGCCTGCCACCTGCCGCAGTTCAACCAGATCGAAGGCCTGGTCGTCGACGAGGGTATCACCTTTGGCGATCTTAAGGGCACGCTCGACTACTTTGTTAAGTGCATGTTTGGTGAGGATCGCAAGACGCGCTATCGCCCGCACTTCTTCCCCTTCACCGAGCCTTCCTGCGAGGTGGACGTGAGCTGCCACGTGTGCGGCGGCAAGGGCTGCAACTTCTGCAAGCACAGCGGCTGGATCGAGATTCTGGGCTGCGGCATGGTCGACCCCAACGTCCTGATCAACTGTGGCATCGACCCCGAGAAGTACACCGGCTTCGCCTTTGGTATTGGCGCCGAGCGCGTCGCGGCACTGCGCTACGACCTGCCCGACCTCAGAACTCTCATGACGGGTGATATGCGCTTCTTGAATCAGTTCTAGGCTGCGGCTTGCCCAAGCACGACACCTCGGCGCTCATTCGTCGCTTGCGTACCAAAGTACGCGGCGCTCCTCTTTCGGGCCGATCTGCCGCACTTGGACAACCCTCGCTTTGTAAGGAATGTTCACAAAGTTGAAGTTTCCACCTGCATCTCTTCGCAGGCTTTCAGTATGAAAGGAGAGCTAGATGCGTGTTTCTTACGACTGGCTCAAGACCATGATCGATATTCCGGAGGATCCCAAGACCCTTTCGGACGAATATATCCGTACCGGCACCGAGGTCGAGGCGATCGACACCGTGGGCGAGTCCTTCGACCACGTGGTGACCGCCCAGGTGCTCACCAAGACCCCGCACCCCGATAGCGACCACATGTATGTGTGCTCGGTCGACGTGGGTGACAAGAACCTCGACGCCGACGGCAACCCCGCTCCGCTGCAGATCGTCTGCGGCGCGCAGAACTTCGAGGCCGGTGACCACATCGTCGCGGCCATGATCGGCGCTGTCCTGCCCGGCGGCGTCAAGATCAAGAAGAGCAAGCTTCGCGGCGTCGTGTCCATGGGCATGAACTGCTCCGCGCGCGAGCTCGGCTTGGGCGGCGACCACTCCGGCATCATGATCCTGCCCGAGGATACGCCCTGCGGCATGCCGTTTGCCGAGTACGTGGGCTCGAGCGACACCGTGCTCGACTGCGAGATCACGCCCAACCGTCCCGATTGCCTGTCCATGATCGGCATGGCCCGCGAGACCGGCGCCATCTTCGACCGCCATTTCCACGTTGAGCTGCCCGCCATCAAGGCCGAGACCGGCCGCGCGACCGACGACGAGCTTTCGGTCGAGATTGCCGACGAGGGCCTGTGCGACCGCTACGTTGCCCGCATCGTGCGCAACGTCAAGGTCGGCCCGTCGCCCGACTGGATGGTCAAGCGCCTTAACGCCTTGGGCGTGCGCCCGCACAACAACATCGTCGACATCACCAACTATGTGATGATGCTCACCGGTCAGCCGCTGCACGCCTTTGACCTGGACACCTTTGCCGAGCGCGATGGCCACCGTCGTGTGGTGGTTCGCGCCGCCCAGCAGGACGAGAAGTACATCAGCCGCGTCAACGACTGGCGCTACGCCACGCTCGACGGCGAGGAGCGCACGCTTGACGCCGGCATGGGCCTCATCACCGACGGCGAGCGCCCCGTGGCGTTGGCCGGTGTTATGGGTGGCATGGATTCCGAGATCGAGGACGATACCGTTGACGTGATGGTCGAGAGCGCCTGCTTCAATGCCGGCCGCACCTCGCACACCAGCCGCGACCTTTCGCTGATCTCCGACGCCTCCATTCGCTTTGAGCGCCAGGTCGACGAGACCGGCTGCGTGGATGTCGCCAACGTTACCTGCGCGCTGATCGAGGAGATCGCCGGCGGCGAGGTTGCTCCCGGCTATGTCGACGTTTTCCCCGCGCCCAAGACCATCGACAGCATTAAGCTGCGCCTGGCCCGCGTGCACGCCATCTGCGGTGCCGACATCGAGCCCGACTTTATCGAGCGCTCGCTCACCCGCCTGGGCTGCACCGTCGAGCGCGACGGCGAGGACTTTATGGTCACGCCGCCGAGCTTCCGTCCCGACCTGCCGCGTGAGATCGACCTGATCGAGGAGGTTCTGCGCCTGTGGGGCATGGGTCGCGTCACGGCGACCATTCCGGCTGCCAAGAACCACATCGGCGGCCTGACTCGCGAGCAGAAGCTCACCCGCAAGGTCGGCGAGATCCTGCGCGCCTGCGGCCTCAACGAGACCACGACCTTTGGCTTTGCCGCTCCGGGCGACCTGGAGAAGATCGGCATGTCCACCGAGGGCCGCGGCTGCCCCGTGGTGCTCATGAACCCGCTGGTGGCCGAGCAGACCGAGATGCGCCGCTCGCTGCTGCCGGGTCTGCTGCAGTCCGTTGCCTATAACGAGGCGCACGGTACGCCCAACGTACACCTGTACGAGGTCGGCAGCCTGTTCCATGGCCGCGAGAACGCCAGCCTGCCCAAGGAGACCAAGTCCGTCGCGGGCGTGCTCTCGGGCCAGTGGAGCGAGCAGTCTTGGAGCATGAAGTACCGCAAGCTGCGTTTCTTCTTTGGCAAGGGCATCGTCGAGGAGCTGCTCGCCCAGCTGCGCATCGAGAAGGTTCGCTTCCGTCCCGTCGAGGGCGAGGGCTATGCCTTCCTGCAGCCGGGTCGTGCTGCCGAGGTCCTGTCCGGCGGCACCGTGCTGGGTTGGGTCGGCGAGATCCACCCCGAGGCGCGCGAGGCTATGGGCATTGACGAGGTCGTCGTCGCCTTTGAGCTCGACTTGGATAAGCTGATCAAGGGCGCCCGCAACCAGGAGAACTACCGTGAGTTCTCGCAGTACCCGGCCGTTGAGCACGACCTCGCTATCGTGGTTGACAACACTGTGACCTGCGAGGATCTTGAGCGTCGTATTACGAGTGCCGGCGGCAAGCTGCTCGAGGGCGTGCGCCTGTTCGATGTCTACCGCGATCCGGTCCGCATCGGCAAGGGCAAGAAATCCATGGCCTTTGCGCTTACGTATCGCTCCGACGACCACACGCTCACCAGCGAAGAGGTCGAAAAGGCGCACCAGAAGATCGTCACCAAGGTGTGCAAGGGCGTAAACGGCGAGGTCCGCGGCTAGGTCCTGCGCCGGATATAGACCAGCGTCGGCTGCCGCCGAGTCTTACGTGACTGCTGTTTTCGGTATAAGGCACCGTTGAGCCTTCATATATGACACGCGCATTACATAACGGCGTGCTGCTTTGTCGGCAGTGCGCCGTTTTGCTATGATAGCCCGCGGCGTGTTACGAATCTGACAATGCGTAACACTGACAAGGTGATTCAAGCGGCGTTGCAATTCTGTGCGTCGATAACCGGGAGGCGTATATGCACATTCCAGATAACTACCTGTCCCCGCAGACCGATGCCGTTATGGCGGTGGCGATGGTGCCCGTTTGGGTCCATTGCATCAAAAAGGTACGCGCCACGCTCGATCGCGAGCACATGGCTTTCCTGGGCATCTGCGCTGCGTTCTCCTTCTTGCTCATGATGTTTAACGTGCCGCTGCCCGGCGGCACCACGGGTCACGCCGTCGGCGGTGCACTCATCGCGCTGCTGCTGGGCCCCGAGGCCGCGGCCATTGCGGTTTCGGTCGCACTGGCACTGCAGGCGCTGCTGTTTGGCGACGGCGGCATCCTGTCCTTTGGAGCCAACTGCTTTAACATGGCATTTGTGCTGCCGTTTGTGGCAGCCATCGTGTTCCGTGCGCTCAACGGCCGCCTGCACGACAAGAGCTGGGGCACTTCGGTTTCTGCCATCGTGAGCGGCTGGATCGGCTTGTGCGTGGCTGCCCTGTGCGCTGCCATCGAGTTCGGCATTCAGCCGATGCTCTTCACCAACGCCTCGGGTGCCCCGCTATACTGCCCCTTCCCGCTGTCTGTTTCCATTCCGGCCATGTTGATTCCGCACATGCTGGTAGCCGGTGTGGTCGAGGGCGTGGCGACTGCCGCGATCTACGGCTTTATCAAGAAGACGGCGCCGGGCGTTATCGTCGGCCCCGAAGCCGCCGATGGACAGCTTACTGCCGAGGGCGCAGCCGCCAAGAAGACCTCGCTGGTCCCCACGCTCATCCTGGTCGCCGTGCTTGTCGTGGCCACGCCGCTGGGCCTGCTCGCCACGGGCGACGCTTGGGGCGAGTGGGACGCCGAGGGCGCCGCGACCGCCGTTCAGGAGGCTGGTGACGACAGTCTGCAGACTTCGGTTGGCCTCGATACTCCGACCTTTGCCGATGTCCTGCCCACGGGCGATTATCTGCAGGCCTATTCCGAGGAGCAGGGCCTTGACTTTGCCGGTCAGGCTGCCATGTATATCCTGTCCGGCGTGATTGGCGTGGCGGTGCTCACCATCGCATTCCGCCTGATCTCGCTGACGGTTAAGGAAAGCGGTGCTCATGGCAATAGCCGAGCTGCCTAGCTGGCTTGCGGCCGAGGAGCGATATGAGCCCGTGGGGGCTCGGCATCGTGTGATGCAAAAGAATGTCCTGCACCTGGCGAGCCTGCTTGAGCGGGTTCGCCTGGGTGGAGGCGCGCACGAGGGCGGGTCGATGGTCGACCGCGCCCTTTCTTGCGTTTCGGCTCCGGTGCGCCTGGTGGGGATGTTCGTTTGCGTCCTGTGCGTGTGTCTGACGCAGAGCCCTCTGTACCTCATGTTGATGGCGGCTATCGCGCTGGTGCTCGTTGCCGTGCGCCCCGTACGCGGGCTGCGGGCAACCTTTGTGCCGGCGCTTGGCGCTGCAGGGCTCGCGGTGGTCCTGGTACTGCTCGCCTTGCTGCTGGACACTTCTGCCGCGGGCGCCATGCTCAAGATTGCACTTAAGACGTTCATCAACGTGACGCTGGTGCTGGGCGTTTCGTGGACGCTTACTTGGAGCCGGATGTCTGCGGCGCTTAAGGTGATGCATCTGCCCGATGAGGTCATCTTTACCGTCGACATGGCTCTCAAGCATATCGAGGTGCTGGGGCACACGGCGCACGACCTGTGCGAATCGGTCATGCTGCGCAGCGTGGGCCGCGCGCCTGCGGGATTTTCGCGCACCGACTCGGTCGCGGGTATCATGGGCATGACGTTTATCAAAGCGATGGAATGTAGCCGCGCGATGGACGAGGCCATGCTCTGCCGCGGCTTTGCCGGCGTGTATCCGGCGCCCGCCCGGATTGTGTTGAGCTGGCGTGATGCGATCTATGCGGCGACTGTGGTGCTGCTGGCGGCGCTGTGCGCCGTGCTGTAACGTGCCAGTCGGCTATTGGTATGAATAGGAAAGGGCGACGTTTTGGCAAACGATACGAATGACGTGATGAGCACGAGTGGTGCCACCGGCGCCGAGACCACGCCGCTCATCGAGTTTCGCGACGTGGAGTTTTCCTATGCGGGCCATACGGTGGTCGACGGTGTTTCGCTGCAGGTGGACCGTGGAGAGCTCGTTGCCCTGCTTGGCCCCAACGGCTGCGGCAAGACGACGATTATGCGCCTTATTAACGGCCTTGAACTCGCGGCCGCGGGGGCATACCTATTTGACGGGCACGTAATCGATGCGGCGTTTCTAAAGGATTCCGCGGCCGCTCAGCGTTTTCATCAGCGCGTGGGCTTTGTGTTCCAGAATGCCGACGCCCAGCTGTTCTGCGCTACGGTGGGCGAGGAAGTTGCTTTTGGTCCCGCGCAGATGGGACTGCCGGCAGACGAGCTCGAGCGCCGCGTGCGTGATGCTATGGGGCTGTTCCAGGTAGCCGATTTGGTTGATGCCTCGCCCTATCAGCTCTCGGGCGGGCAAAAGAAGCGCGTTGCGCTGGCTGCGGTGGTGTCGATGAACCCGGATATTCTGGTGCTCGATGAGCCCACCAACGGGCTCGACGAGGATTCATGCGATATCGTGGTCAACTTCTTGCTGGCCTACGTCGCGGCGGGTAAGACGGTCTTGATGAGCACGCATCACCAGGATTTGGTGCGACGCCTGGGTGCCCGCGCCATCTATATCGACCGATATCACCATGTGGTCGAGGCGCCTTCGCCGTCGTATGGAACCGAAAGCGGTGCTACGGACTAGTTGCTGCGTAAAGCGTGCGTAGCCGCCCGCGCGGCTTTGCCGTGATGGTATAGTTATCCAGGTTTTTTATGGGGGTGGCTATGCCAAGCTGGAACATTCATATCGCTCAGACGGAGCGTTTGCTGGAGCGCACTGGTGCGCTTGCCAATAGCGTGCGCGACCGCAATGCCTTTTTGTTTGGCTGCGTGGTTCCGGATATCTTCGTGGGCTATATGGTCCCTGGCATTGCCGATCCCATCCCGTACCGCATTACGCACTTTGCCAAGCCTGAGCCCATCCCTAAGCCTCGTGAGCATGAGTTCTGGGATACCTATGTGGCACCGTTGCTTAAAAGTTCGCCCACCGGTGCGCCGGCCGCGGCGACCTCGATTATCGAGGAACGCGAGCGACTGAATCGCGTACACTATCCCCAGCGCTACAAGGACGCCGAGCCGGTTGCCGGTCCCGGCGCCTGTGAGTTCTCGCTTGCGTCCGAAGATGTGGCGCAGTCGCTGCTCGATTTAACGCTGGGCGTCTGGTCGCATCTGGTGGCCGATACCGTATGGAATACGCGCGTGAATCAGTACCTGGAGGCGCACGGCGGCAAGCCGTGCGAGGAATTCCGCATTAAAAAGCAAGGCGACTTTGACTGGTTTGGCAAGACGCTCGGCATTGTTTCGATTCCGCGCGCGACCGATCGCCTCTATACTGCGGCGACGCGTTTTGGTCAGTATCCCATCCATAAGGAGTATGTGCTCAAGACCATCGGCGTTATGCACGAGATCGTGCGCGAAAACCCCGGCGAGCCCGATCATCCGCCGTATCGCTTGCTAACCGAGGAGTTTTTCGATGCAACGTTTACCGAGGTCGTCGAGCTAACCGAGGCGGGTTTTGCCGCCCGTGTCGAATCGCCCGATGTGTCTGCGCTGCCCCTGATTGCTAGCTGCTAGCTGGCCGGCCCGGCAGTGAATAGCTCAACCCAATCGACAAGTAGCTCTTGCCGCAGGGCATCTTCGGCAGTGCACTCCTGTTTAGTCTTTGGGGTGTAGGGAAGCCCAGCCTTTTTATGGATGAGCTCGGCTATGTGGTTGAAGCTCTTCTTCTCCTTGATCTGGTCATAGGTAATTTGGATGACATCGTAGCCCATGCTTGTGAGTGCGGTGGCGCGCTCGGCATCGGAGAGGCTCGCGGCTTCGCTGTCGTGGGCGGAGCGGCCTTGGCATTCAAGGATGACGCCCATGCTGTCGGTGGCGCTTTCGATGAGGATATCGGCGTAGCAGCAGGTTTTGTCATACAGCGAACGTGCGGCGTCGCTGAGTGGGATGCGCACGTTGTTGGTGATGTCGATGCCCAGACCGCCCTCATCGCGGGGGAGCGAGATGAGAATTGACGTCTGGACTTCGAAGGGCGAGGCGGTCTGTCCTGTCATGCGTTCGGCGGCCCAGCGGAGCTGCTTAACGCCGCGCAGGCCTGCGGCCTGCTTGGCGAACGCGGCGATATCCGCTGCGGCAAGAAGCGGCGTGCGCTTCCACAAGCTGGTGTTATTGCCCTTGGTGTCGTTAACTCGCTCCCAGCCGCAGTTGGGTGGAATGAGCTTAAGCGAAATAGCTTCATCGAGTTGTTGTTGCGTTCGCTCGCAGGGCTTAAACACTGCAAAGGAGCCGCACATCTCGTAGCAAGCCATGAGTAACTGGCTGCGTGAGACCTGCGTGGCAAGGCTGAGCAGTGTGAACTCCGGGGACGTGACATCAAACCCATGCTCAGTCTGCCTAAACGACCCAGGAGGCGGCTCTTGGGTCAGGAGGTGCGATTTAAACAGGCTTCGCGACCCGGATTGTGCTCGAGTGAATACTAGCCTGTGAAGCGGTGCGTGAAGCAGGTCTTTAACAACTGCATGACTTCCGAGGC
>CAJMSO010000060.1 GCA_905216075.1 uncultured bacterium
GCTCTGGGCAGCGCCGACGTTCTGAGCGACCGTACTCACCGAGCTGGCCATGGCCCTTGCCACCTCTGCCGTCTCCTCGGCATCGGTGCCCGTCACCGAAAGCGTGATGACGCGCGTCGTGGTCTCTGAGGAAACGGAAATCTTGTAGTCGTCCAGATCGGCGAGGCCCAGATCCTTGGCAGCACCGCCCTTAACGCTATCGCTATCGAGCAGCGTGGCGATATCGTTGGAAAGCATCTGGCTCGCCGAAAGATCGTTGTAGCTCATCTGGCCGCTATCGTCGGTCTTGGCGAGAACGTACATGCTCGTCGTGGCGGTGTAGGTGTTGTCCATCATAGCGAAGGAGACGACGCCCATGGCGATCGCGCAGACCACCGGAAGGGCAATGACCAGCTTGAGGTGCTTTTTAAGCAGCTGGAACAGTTCAAGAAGGGTCATGCAGCTTGCCTTTCATTTCCCTAGTTCGTATCGACAAAACTGCTCATATGATATCGCATCTTTCTGCCATGTCCGAACTCTATACATAAGATACAGCGTCCGCGCGTAAGTTGCACAACAACTTACGCGGCAGCGGAGACGCGGGTGCGTCGCCTAATCCTCGGTTTTTGCCACACAGCTACGCGAACGGTCCCTCTTGTTGCACGGGAAACGTCACCGTAATGGTAGTCCCTACGCCCGGTTCACTCGACAGGTCAATCGTGGCATGATGGTACAGAGCGGCATGCTTAACGATTGCCAGACCCAAGCCTGTTCCGCCACGTGCCTTGGAGCGGCTCTTGTCCACGCGATAGAAGCGCTCGAACACCTTGCCCTGATCTTCGGGCGTAATACCGATACCCGTGTCGGCAACAGACAGGTACGGATGGCCCTCATCGTTGGTCCCGCAGCGCAGCGTGACCGTGCCACCGGGCTGGTTATAGCGAATAGCGTTACTGGCCAGGTTATAAATCAGCTCGTCGATCAGGCGTGGCACACCTTCGACCACAACGGGCTTCGTCTTGCGCACGATGGTCACGTCCGACTGTCGGGCGACCTGCTCAAGGCGCTGCTCCACCGTCAAAATGGCGCGAGAGAGCTCAATGGGTTCCGTGGAACCAATAGGCACTGCCTCGCCCTCGGTCGCGCGCTCGGCCTCGTCCAGGTTAGACAACGTCAAGATGTCGTTTACCAGCGCTGCCAGGCGGCCCGCCTCGCGGTAGATGCGGCCGCCAAAATTGCGCAGGTCATCCTCGCCCTCAACCATGCCGTTTGCAATAAGCTCGGCGTAGCCCGAAATCGCGGTAAGCGGAGTCTTGAGCTCATGAGTGATATTGGCCGTGAACTCACGACGCATGCGGTCGTTATCGGCCAGTACCGCCATCTGGCGTTTAAGCTCCTGGCGCTGCGATTCAATGTGCTCGAGCATGGGAACCATCTCGGTGTAGGCGTGTTCATAGCTACGGCGCGGGTGGTCCAAATCGACCTCCTGCAGCGGCGCAATGATGGCGCGGGATTCGCGGCGCGCAAGGAAAAATGAGAGCACCGCGCCCGCCGCCGCAATAAGCAGCATCGGCGCCACCAGCGAAAGCAAAATCGCCGCGACGCCAGGCTGGGCCTGTGCCAAACGAACGACCTGGCCGTTATCAAGGGCGACGGCACGATATAGCATAATCTCGTCGAGCGTGGTGCTCGAGCGCTCCGCGGAGCCCGAACCGCTCTCAAGTGCCGCGGCAACCTCGGGGCGATCGCGATGGTTGGGCAACATGGAGGGCGATGCCTCGTTGTCGTAGGCAACCGAGCCGTCTTGGTTGATCAGCGTAATGCGCAGGTCCTCACGATCGAGACTGCGTAGAAATGCGATGGGCTCCTGCTGCTCGTTTAAGGCGGCGGCGATCAGCTCGGTTTCTTGCGAGAGATTTGCGCTCGTCGCGTCTGCCAAAGTGTTTTGCACAAAGAACGCGCCCAACACCGTAAAGGCAACAATCACCGCCATGGCACAAATAAAAATCGTCGCGAACACGCGATGGGAAAGCGTGTGCTTTCCCTGGGGGGCGAAGACCACGGGCTACTCCTCCGATGCGGCAGCTACGGGATCTGCGTCTTCGCTTCCGTCGCCGGCAGAAGGCTCGGCCAGGCGATAGCCCACGCCGCGCACCGTCTCGATGGCGCTGGCACGCTCGCCGAGCTTTTGGCGAAGCGTCTGCACGTGAACGTCGACGGTACGCGAGCCGCCGTCGAAGTCCCAGCCCCACACGCTCTGCAGCAGCGACTCACGGGTAAAGACCACGCCGGGCTTGCGCATAAGATATTCGAGCAAATCGAACTCGCGCAAGGTTAGTTTGAGTGGCTCGCCGGCAACGGTCACCTCGCGATGGCTGGGCGAAAGCACGATATCGCCCACGCTGAGCACATCGCTCGCCTGTTTGACCATACCGCCGCGGCGCAGCAGCGCACGGCAACGGCTGGCAAGCTCCATGAGCGAAAACGGCTTGGTCAGATAATCGTCGGCACCGCCATCGAGCGCCATTACCTTATCGAGCTCGGTATCCTTGGCAGTGAGCATCATGATGGGCACCGTCGCCGTCAGGCGATCGGCGCGCAGGCGACGCATAATTGCCAAACCGTCGGTATCGGGCAGCATGATGTCAAGCAGGACGGCATCGGGCACCCGTCGCGCCACGGCGGCCTTAAACTCGCCATCGCACGAAAAGCCTTCGGCCTCGATTCCCTGCTTGCGCAGTGCATAGACCGTCAAATCCCTGATGTTGTCATCGTCCTCGACGTAATAGATCATGTTGAACCCCTTTGCGGCCGGCATGACCGCATCTTAACCCTAAAGGTACCTTTACTAGATGGTATCAGCCAAAACGTCCCGTCAAATAATCCGCCGTGCGCGGGTCGGTGGGATTTTTGAAGAGCTGAGCGGTGGGCGCGTGCTCCACCAACTCACCCAGCAAGAAAAACGCGACCGAGTCGGAGATACGCGCCGCCTGCTGCATATTGTGCGTAACGACCACGAGCGTGCAGGTCTCTTTGAGCTCGCAGGCCAGCTGCTCAACCACCAACGTCGACACGGGATCGAGAGCGCTCGCGGGCTCGTCCATCAGCAGAATATCGGGTTGCACGGCAAGCGCGCGGGCGATGCACAGACGCTGCTGCTGCCCGCCCGAAAGGCCCAGCCCCGACTCCTTGAGCTTGTCCTTGACCTCATCCCATAGCGCAGCGCGACGAAGAGAGTCCTCGACCAGCTCATCCAGAACGACACGATCGCGCACGCCCATGCCGCGCGGACCATACGCGACGTTGTCGTAGATGCTCATGGGAAACGGGTTGGGGCGCTGGAACACCATGCCCACGCGCTGGCGAAGGCGGCAGATGTCGTAGTCGCCCAGGATATCCTGGCCGTCGAGCGCGATCTTGCCCTCGATGCGGCAGTCCTTGATGCCGTCGTTCATGCGGTTAAAGCAACGCAGCAACGTCGACTTGCCGCAGCCCGAAGGACCGATAAACGAGGTGATCTGCTTGTCGCGAATCTTGATGGATACGTCCTTGAGCGCGTGATGGTCGCCATAGAACAGGTCGAGGCCCTCGACGTCGATGCGCGTCGACGAGGCGGCAAGATCCTGCGCCGTGGGACGAGTCGCGTCCCCGACTTCGCGCTCGTGCGCAGCCTCGGCTTGCGCCTCCATTAGCTCCTCGAGCTCCGTGGGCTCCATGGCCGCAGCAGCCGTCATACCGCATACCTCCACATCGATATCAATTCAGCAGTATCGATAGTAGAAACCGCGGCTCATATGCACGTGAGCGCATTGTCAGGTGTTTGTAAAGGCGCCTACGCTACGCGGCGGGCAGGTCGATGGTAAAGATGGTATGCTCGGGCGTCGATTCGCACGCGATGGTACCGCCATGCGCCCCAACAATCTCCTTGGCGATGGCAAGCCCCAGCCCAGCACCGCCGCGATTGGTCGCACGCGCTGCATCCAGGCGATAGAACTTCTCAAAAATCACCTTGAGCTTTGGCTCAGGGATCGGATCGCCCTGGTTCACAAATCGTACGCGTACGCCACCGTCGCCCAAACGCCTGGCCTCGATCGTGATCGTCGAGTCTTCATAGCTATAGGCAACGGCGTTTTTCATGATGTTGTTGAATACGCGAGCCATCTTGTCGCCGTCCACGAGCACCGTCAGGTCCTCGCAGATATCAACCTGGGCTTCCTTGCGCTGTTCGTTGAGAATGGGATAGAACTCGTCGGCCACCTGCGCCAGTAATAGCCCCAAATCGACGTAGGCGCGGGTGAGCACAATATCGTGGAAATCGAAACGCGTGATGTCGAAAAACTCCTCGATGAGCGCGTCGAGCCGATGGGCCTTGTCGAGTGCCACGCCCGTAAAGCGTGCACGCTGCTCAAGCGGCAAATCGGGAGCCTCCTGCAGGAGCGAAAGATAGCCCACCACGCTGGCGAGCGGCGTACGCAGGTCGTGCGCTAGGTACGTAACCAGGTCATCTTTGCGATGCGATTCGTCGCGCAAGGCCTGTTGCACCTTACGCTCGCAATCGCGCGCCCGGTTGAGCGCACCCTCGACCTCGAGAAAATCGCCGTCGATGGTATCCCACGTGTCGGGGTTATCGATCAGACGGTCCTGAATACGGGCGGCGATCACGCGGTCGGCACGCTGCTCGCCTTGCTCATAACCCTGGTAATACAGGGCACGCCCGCAAAAGAACAGGACACACACGGCGAGTGCCAGCACAAAGCCGAGCATGTTGAACACAAAGGCGGCATTAAAGAACACGGGCCCGCCAATACCGCCAAGCGCCATGGCCCCGATCGCCAGCGTAATTGTCCACGCGGCACCGCCGATTACCACGCAGCGGCGAACGATTTCGAATCGATCGATCAGCAAGAAGCCAATGAGCAGAACTGCCAGGATGCCAACGATATTGTCAATGCCAATGAGTAGCAGACTCAACAAAAAGAGCAGCACCGTCGCAAGCGCGCGGTTGTCGACGACCGCCCTTATGTATTCAAAGAGTCGATCGGGCACCTCGAATACCCGCCTATCGTCTTTTGTCATATCCACTTCCCCACCATCAAAGGCGTTATTCGATTATGTAGCCAACGCCCCAGACGTTTTTGATAAAGCGCGGCTTTTGAGCATCGTCGCCGATCTTTTCGCGCAGATGGCGGATGTGCACCATCACCGTATTGTTGGAGCCGGGCATAAAGTCCTCGTTCCACACCGCGCGGAACAGGTCCCCCACGGCCACCACGCTGCCACGATGCTCGACCAGATACAGCAAGATGGAATACTCGATGGGCGTGAGGCGCACCGGTGCACCGTCCACAGCCACGGAGCGAGCATCGCGATTGATCTCGAGGCCATCGAGTTGGATGGTCGGCGACTCCACCGCCTGTGCGCGGCTGCCGTAGCTGGTATAGCGACGGAGCTGAGCATGAACGCGCGCTATGAGCTCCAACGGACGGAACGGTTTGACCACGTAATCGTCGGCGCCCAACGAGAGGCCCTCGATCTTGTCCTGTTGGGCATCGCGCGCCGTCAGCATAATGACGGGATAGGTATGGCTAGCGCGGATGGTGCGCAGCAGCTCAAAGCCGTCGATATCGGGCAGCATGACGTCCAGCAGCGCCAGATCGAACTCCTGCTCCAAAATCGCCTTGGCAGCATCTGCGCCGCTATAGGCAATCTGCACATCAAAGCCCTCTTTTGTAAGGTAGATACCGACCAGGTCGGCGATGGCCTTCTCATCATCAACTACCAAAATGCGCTCGTTCATGCGTGCTCCTCTCGCGCTCCATTATGCCCGAGGCAGCGCGCGCCACACACAACAAGCGCGGGCGATTAAGTCGACCTTAAGCACCTATGTGTCCGTTCGGGCGCAGACATGGGCCGCGCACGCCCGCGCACTGATTGTCCGCGCCGGTAAACGATATACTTTGAACTCTAAAGAGACCATCCCGTCGAAAGCGAAATCTGTGAAGACCCTTAGTTCTCTTGTAAAGCGCTCCGCGCAACTGACCGCCGGCATTGCCTGCGCTCTCGCCCTTGCTGCCGGTGCGCCGTCTATCGCCAACGCCCAGGTGCTTACGACCGATATCGTTTGCGGTAAGACCGCCGACGCCCGCGGCATCACGGCCGAGAATCTGCCCGATATCGATGCGACCAACGCCATCGTCATGAGCAAGGACGGCTCCGTCTATTACGCCCGCAGTGCCGACGAGCAGGTCAAGATCGCTTCAATTACCAAAGTCATGACCGCAATCCTGACCATCGAGAACTGCAAGATGGACGAAAAGGTCACGGTGAGCAACGCTGCCGCCACCGTGGGCAATTCGACCGCCGGCTTGCTCGAAGGCGACGAGCTCACAGTGGAACAGGCCCTGCGCGGCCTGATGATCCCCTCGGGCAATGACGCCGCCATCGTGCTTGCCGAGCATGTGGGCAAAAAGATCGACCCCAAGACCAAAGATGCCGAGGCCACGTTTGTGAAGGCCATGAACGAGCGAGCTAAAGAGCTCGGCTGCACGGGAACGCTTTTTGAGAATCCGCACGGTCTGGACTTTGATGAGTGGGCCGGCGACATGCATTCGACCGCGCACGATGCGGCCCTGATGATGCAGGAAGCAATGAAGAGCGATACGTTCCGCGAGATCGTGGCGAGCGATGACTCCTGGATTGAGGTTACAGGCGCCGACGGCTCCGACCACTCACATTCCATGGATACGCACAACGAGCTGCTGGGCCAGGACGGCAATATCGGCGGCAAGACCGGCACTACCGACGATGCCGGCTACTGCTTTACGGCAGCCTACGACCGCGATGGCGACGAGACCTATACCGTCGTTTTGAACTCCAGCACCAACGACCAACGCTTTGCCGACACGACCGCCCTTGCCAACTGGTACTACGGCCACAAGGTGACGGTTGCGATCGCCAACACGCAGGAAAAGACCGCCAACGGCAATCCGCTCATCGCGCGCATAAGCCAGACCGACTGGACGGACAAGACGATCGACGCCACACTCGCCGATCCCGCAGCTCAGGCGACCATCTTTTCGCTTGCCGGAGAAGTAACCGAAAAGGTTGCCTACGATGACCTTTCGGGCACGGTACATGTGGGCGACAAAGTGGGTAGCCTCGCGCTCAAACAAGACGGCATCAAGGTCGTTGTCACGGATTTGGTTGCCGACGAGGAAGGCTCGGGACCGAACCCCATTGAATGGCTTCTTGTGAAGCTCGACCGCCTGGGCCGCCGCATCGAAAACCGTCCGCTTACGGCAGAAAGCGAGACCATCGCCAAGGCGCCCGAGGTGTAGGGCTGGGGGAACATTACATTTGAGATTGGAGAGGCGTCCAACGGGGCGCCTCTTTTTGAATACCTCTTAAGCGGGATGCGTCAGAATCACCAAAGCGACATTGCTAGCCGTTTACCTTCGCTGTGTCTTTTCGGACCTTGAAAACGGGTCCACCGGGCATGCCAGTAGATCCTTTCGACCTCCTTGGTCAAGGCCCTGAAAAGATCCCCAGATGAGGGGTCTGCCCCAGGACACAGCGATTGCCAGGCACCCGTTTCTCCGATGGTGCCCGCACTCGTCATAACAAGATCGTCGCTCCGCCTGCGAATGGAGACACTAACGGAGCGGCCATTATGGAACCCATGGATATCGACTTTATTTATGCGCCCATCAGCTAGATAACTAATCATGACATTGATGCTGTCACCATACTCCGGCAATTCGAAGCCGTGGGAATCCATCAATAGCTTCACATCCTGATGGTAAATGCGGGCCTCGACGACATTCTTGGGCATTTTCCCCGTCTTTGTTGGAGAGCAAAAGCTGATGCTTGGCTCCTCTTCGCTCATGCCTCGGTCAAACCTAAGCATGCACGGGCATACCGACTCAATGGTTCGCAAGGCGTCCGCCGCGACCTTTTCCTCGGTAAACATCTCCACGTCGATGCCGTTTTCTTCCATATAGGCACGGTTTTTACGTTGAAGCTCTAGCCGAGCCGCAGCCTCCCCATCTCCACGCTGTTCCCAATTTCCGGAGTCGGCGACATTTCGATCGAATGTAGAATCAACGGAACATGGCGCTTGCTGTTGAGTCGGATCACTGTCGCCGAGACGCCTTAGCTCGGAGCGTCTCATCAGTAGTGTCACAATATCAAACAGCCAACCAAATCCAAAAAGGCCAAAGGTAAAGAGATATAGAAAGAAGCTACCCCACATCCGTGCATACGCCCTATGAGCGCCCGACCACCCAAGAAGGAAGCATAGCAAAAGCGCCTTGTTTGCCCTGTCAACCGACGTAATCTCTCGAGTGAGAGATTTCTGTTCAGGCTTCGCCAAAGGTGTAATTTCATGCGATGAAACAGTAATTGAGGACGTCCTTGACGCCGAGCTCCGAGCGCCTGATTTAGCAACGGCGCGAGCGACATCCCCAACTCCGACGGTCGTTCTGCTGTATACGGCATTGTAAGCAGCCTTCTTCGGATTTTTGATCCACCCCATGCCCTTCTTACCATAGCCGGGGATTATCGCCCGCCTTACCGCGCGCTTCGCTCTGCCGGTCGTTCTTGCCTTGAGTGATGTCTTTAGATTCGGCTTACGCAGCCCGACCTTTACCATATTTCTACTCCATCCCCTCGGAACCCCACACCGGGGTGCACGAGCACGCCTGGGTCTCCCCGTTTTCAAGCGCCCCGTGTTTGCCTAATGTTCACGCCCTTTCGGACTCTAATCCCCAGCCGCCATTCTTGATAATAAAAAAGGGCCCCAAATGGGACCCTTCTTCAAAGTCATACTGGCGGAGAGCTGGGGATTCGAACCCCAGATGCCCTTTTGGGGCATACTCGCTTAGCAGGCGAGCACCTTCGGCCTCTCGGTCAGCTCTCCGTAACAGCCGTTCTATAGTAACCAAACAGCCGAAGTTGGGCAAGGGGAATTTTGAGGCGTTTCCTCTTTTACCTCTCTCCTTGATTATCAACTTCATCCGAACACTTCCCACATTCATCCGCACATGTGCGGATGAATGTGGGAACCCGATACCCTGAGGG
>CAJMSO010000061.1 GCA_905216075.1 uncultured bacterium
AGCCCGATTGCGTGCTTATGGACGGCAACCCCCTGGGCGCCGTTCCCAACGAGCGCGACGTGGTCAAGGGCGACGCCAAGATCGCCTGTATCGCCGCGGCGTCCATCATGGCTAAGGTCACCCGTGACGAGATGATGGTTGAGTACGACGCCGAGTATCCCGAGTACCATCTGGCCGAGTCGAAGGGCTATGCGAGCCCCGATCACATCGAGGCCATTCGCAAACACGGTCTTTCTCCTCTGCACCGTGTGAGCTTTTGCGGAAACTTTCTGCAGACTGAGCGCCTTTTCTAGGCCAATTGTGAAGACAGGGACCTTAAGGGTTCCATAAACCTGCTGGTAGGGGCCGTGTGCAACGATATTGTTGCGCGCGGCCCCTCATTTGTCGGCATTTGGTTTGCTTTTGGTTTGCTTCCGGTACTTACCCGCATGAAACCTGCCCTCATTATCGAGGCAATGCAGAGAGCGGGAAAGGAGACCCCATGTGCGCCGCAGGCAAATTGAGTAAGACGCAGCAGCTCAAGGAGCGTTGGGAAGAGGGGGAGCTCGATTGCGGGTCGATCACGCCTGAGTTTATCAAGGGGCTCAGTCCTCGCGAGCTCGGTATGCTGGGCGAGCTTATCGCAATCGATTACTTTAACGAGCGCGGTTATACATTGCTGGAACAAGGCTATCGATGCTCGGAGGGCGAGGCCGACCTGGTGCTGCTCGATGAGCTCGACGATGTGGTGGTGATGGCCGAGGTCAAGACCAGACGAGTTGCGCTGGATTGCGACACGCGGGTGTTTCCCGAGGAAGCGGTGAATGCCCAAAAGCAGCGGCGCTATCGTCGCATCGCGAGTTGCTATCTCATGGAGCATTATCCGCTCAAGGCGATCCGCTTCGATGCCGTGGGCGTCACCATTCGCGGCGGGCATATCGCCGAGATCGAGCACCAGTACAACGCGTTCGATTGGCAGGTGTCGTGATGGCGTTCGAGACGTTTGCCGTTCACGCGGCCTGCATCCGCGGCGTCGAGGCGATTCCCGTCACAGTCGAGGTATCGCTTGCGGGCGGCATCCCGGGCATCCAGATGCTCGGCATCCCGAGTATGGAGGTCATGGAGTCGCGTGGGCGTATTCGCTGCGCGATGCGCTCCGCCGGATTCGAGATCCCGCGCTCGGGCATTACGGTCAATCTGGCGCCCGGCGATATCCGAAAGACCGGTAGCGGCTTTGACCTGCCGATAGCCATTGCGGTGCTTGCAGCCGACGGGCAGATTCCCCGCGACAATCTCGACCGTTGCCTCATTGCTGGCGAGCTCGGCTTGGATGGCACGGTGCTTCCCGTCAAGGGCGAGGTGGCGTTCCAACTGCTGGCTCGCGATATGGGGCTGTCTTTTATCGCCGGTAGGTCCGACCAGCATGTTCCGCTTGCGGGCGTCGACTGCGGTTTTATCGACCATCTGTCGCAGCTTGCCCACGGAATGGGCGAGGCGGCTCGGCACTATCTGGATTCCGAGGGTGTCGAGGCCACCTTTGAGCCCGAGCTCGATTATGCCGACGTGTTGGGGCAGGAGGTTGCCAAGCGCGGCATAGCGCTTGCGGCGGCAGGGGAACTGGGCTTGCTTATGATCGGGTCTCCGGGATCGGGCAAGACCATGCTTGCGCGCCGCATGACGGGTATCTTGCCCGAGCTTTCCGTTGAGGACCAGCAGGAGGCGCTGTGCATTCATTCGGTTTTGGGTGAGAACATCGATGGCCTGCTTGCGGGGCATCGGCCGTTTCGAAGTCCCCATCACAGCATATCGACAGCGGGCCTTATTGGCGGAGGGCGCCCGGTGCATCCGGGCGAGATCAGCCTTGCCCATGGCGGCGTGCTCTTTTTGGACGAGCTTGCCGAGTTTCCCACTGGCGTGCTGCAGACGCTGCGTCAGCCCATCGAGCGCGGCTACGTGAGGATCGTACGCGTCGACGGGGCTTTTACCTTCCCGTCGCGCTTTCAGCTGCTTGCGGCGAGCAATCCCTGTCCCTGCGGCTTTTTGGGCGATCGCGAGGTTCCATGTCGCTGCTCGGCATCGATGGTCGAGCGCTACCGGTCCAAGCTACGCGGTCCCTTGGCCGACCGTATCGACCTGATGATCGACGTGACCCGCCCCGATCCGCAGGTGATTATCGAGGGCGCCGAGGGCATGTCGTCGGCCGAGCTGCGCGACTACGTTGTCCGCGGTAGGGCTTTTCGTGCCTGGCGCGAGACCCATATGGACGATGCGGATGCCGAGGCCGAGGACGACGAGTCCCGCTCTATCGATGGTGTTGTGTCGACCTTTGAGCTCGATCAGGCGGCGGAAACGTGCGTGCTTGGATTGTCGAAACGCACGCATCTCACGGGGCGCGGCATCGTGCGCCTGGTGCGCATCGCGCGCACGATTGCCGATGTCGCCGAAAGCGAGCGGGTGACGCAAGATCATGTGCTCGAGGCCGCAATGTATCAGGGAAGGAGGGACCAGTGATGGATGAGGCTCGCTACGAACTGCATCCCGGGGATGGGCTGTTCCCTGCTACTGTTCTGGAGCTTTCCGATGTGCCACAGACGCTGTTCGTGCGCGGCGACCCTGAGGTTCTCTCGACACCGGCGCTCTCGATTATCGGTGCGCGCAAGGCCTCTCCCTACGGCCTTGCCGTCGCGGAGCTTGCGGCCAAGGTCGCGGTGGAAGCGGGGGTGACGGTGGTATCGGGCGGTGCGGTCGGTTGCGACCAGGCGTCGGGTTGGGCCGCGGTCAATGCCGGTGGCAAACATGTCGTGGTGTTGGGGACAGGCGCCGATGTAATCTACCCGCGCTCGAGCGCGGGGCTCATCGCGCGCACGATCGATACGGGCGGCGCGGTCGTGTCCATCTCGCCTTGGGGTATGGGGCCGCGTAAGTTTGCCTTTCCGCGGCGTAACCGGGTGATTGCCGCGCTTTCGCAGGCGCTCTTCGTGTCGGAGGCTGGCATGCCTTCGGGCACGTTCTCGACGGCGGAGGCCGCCATGGACCTGGGGCGCGAGCTTCTTGCCGTGCCGGGTTCGATTTTGTCACCCGAGTCGCGCGGTACCAACTACCTCATTGCCAACGGGGCCTGCTGCATTATTGACGAGGAGTCAATCGAGATGGCCATCTCGCGAATCTACGGCACCCTGCGCTATTCGCGTCCTGATGCACCCGGTATCGCAGATCTGGACCCCACACAGCAGGCCGTGATGCATGCCCTCATCGCCTCGCCGCTCAAGGTTGAAGACATCGCCACACTCGTCTCGCTCGATGCCGTCGGTGTGCTCAAGCTCCTGGGCTCGCTCGAGCTCGAGGGCCTCATCGAGCGCATGATGGATGGAAGGTATGCGCCCTCCAAGTTTGCCCTTCACGCCCAGACGCCCTTCGGTCACAATGGAAAACGTGTCAATTAGAAAGGTGTTTGCAGATGCAGTTCGATCAGGTGACGGTTATCGGTGGCGGTCTGGCGGGTTCGGAATGCGCGATCCAGCTGGCAGACCGCGGGTTTGCCGTAAAGCTGTGCGAGATGCGCCCCCAGGTGAGCTCCCCGGCTCACCATACCGATCACCTGGCAGAGCTCGTCTGCTCCAATTCGTTTAAGTCGACCCGTCCGGATTCCGCGGCTGGTTTGCTGAAGGCCGAGCTTGAGCGCATGGGTTCAGTCCTGCTCGACTGCGCCCATCGCGCTGCTGTTCCCGCTGGTGGCGCCCTGGCGGTCGACCGTGTTACATTCTCCGAGCTCGTCGAGGCTGAGGTTGCCGCCCGCCCCAATATCGAGGTCGTTCACGGCGAGGTCACCCAGATCCCCGAGGGCCACGTGGTCATTGCCGCGGGCCCGCTGTGTTCACCGGCGCTGAGCGAAGAGGTCATGAAGCTCGTCGGTGGCGACGCCCTTGCGTTCTTCGATGCCGCGGCGCCGATCGTCGATGCCTCCACGCTCGATATGGACGTGCTGTTCTCGCAGTCGCGCTACGAGGAGCAGGGGAGCGGCGACTATCTCAACGCTCCGCTCAACAAGGAGGAGTACGAGGCCTTTATCGAGGCACTCACCACGGCCGATCGCGTGGTGCTCAAGGATTTTGAGGGTGGGGACCTGTTCCAGGCCTGCCAGCCTGCCGAGGAGGTTGCGCGCACGGGCAAGGATGCCATCCGCTTTGGTGCCATGAAGCCCGTCGGGCTCACCGACCCGCGCACCGGTCGCCGTCCCTGGGCGGCGATTCAGCTGCGCGCCGAGAACAAGGAGAAGACGGCCTATAACCTTGTTGGCTTCCAGACCAACTTGACCTTCGGCGAACAGAAGCGCGTCTTCCATATGGTTCCCGGCCTGGAGAACGCCGAGTTCTTCCGCTACGGCGTCATGCACCGCAACACCTTTGTCGATGCTCCGCACGTGCTCGACGGCACCTTTGCCGTTCCCGGCACGAGCGTGCGTCTTGCCGGCCAGATTACCGGTACCGAGGGGTACATGGAGGCCGTGGCGACGGGTCTGCTCGCCGCGCTCAACACCTATGCCGAGGCTATCGGTGCTGCGGGCGTCAAGCTGCCGCGCGTGGGCGCCCTGGGCGCACTCGTGGGCTATGCGACCGATCCGGCTACGGTGGGCTATCAGCCCATGCACGTCAACTTTGGGCTCGTGCCGCCGCTCGAGGACGGTAAGCGTCGCAGCAAGCGCGATCGTTACCAGGCCTATGCGGATCGCGCCCTCAAGGCCTTGGACGCCTATCTGGAAACGCGCTCCGATCTGTTTGGAGGCGAGAGGTCATAGCCTTTGACCTGTACGATGCCGTCGACTCGTTCATTGCCTACATTGCACGCGTCGAAGGGCTCGCTCCCAATACGGTAACCGCCTACGCCTCGCGGCTCGAGCGCTTCGCCGCGTGGTGCGACCGTGAGGGCATCGACGCTCGCGTCGCCGACGTACGGACCGTTCGCTCCTATTTGGCCGAGCTGTCGCGTGGCCAGGTGGCGGCTCGGACCCTTGCGGCGCATCTGTCTGCCATTCGCTCGCTCTATCGGTGGATGGCTGCCGAGGGAATCGTTGAGGGCGATGCGGTCTCGGCGATATCCTCGCCCAAACTGCCGCGCGATCTTCCCGGTGTGCTGACGACCCGGCAAGTCGAGGCGTTGCTCAAGGCCCCCGACACCTCGACGCCTTCGGGGCTGCGTGATGCAGCGATGCTCGAGCTGCTCTATGCCTCCGGCGCGCGACTCTCGGAGCTCGCGGCGCTCAACGTGGAGTCCATTGCTTGGTCAGAGCGAACGCTGCGACTTTGGGGCAAGGGGAGCAAGGAGCGTATCGTGCCCCTCTATCGGCGCGCTCTCGAGGCGACTCGCCGCTATATTGAGGAGGGGAGGCCACATCTCCTTGTGCAGGCAAAGCGTGTCGATAGTGCGAACGGCGTGCATCCGCTGTTTATCTCGGCGCGCGGAAACCGCATGAGTGCCGCCATGCTGAGGAGGCGTTTCCACATGCTTGCGGCACTTGCCGGCATTCCTGCCGACATCGCCCCGCATGCGATGCGCCACACCTTTGCGACCGACCTGCTCGAGGGCGGCGCGGATCTGCGCTCGGTTCAGGAGCTGCTGGGGCATGCGAGCTTGTCCACGACGCAGATCTATACGCACCTCACGCCCGATCGACTCAAGCGTGCCGTGAGTCAGGCACACCCCCGCGGCGAGTAAGAGAAGGGCCTCCCGCGCCGCACCGAGGTGTGTGGTTTTGATTGCGGGTTGGCAGGAAGAGACAATCCTGCTATCATTCATCGGGTTGCTTCACGGCAACAGGTTTTTATCACGCACGCGCGGCTACTTCATACCGTGGTGCCCGGGCTTTGGTAGCACATGTCCGGGTTGGTTTTGGAGGATGACCCCGCGCGGAGGCAAACCACAGGAGGTTTAATATGGCTACCAAGATTAATATCCGCACCCTGCTCGAGGCCGGCTGCCACTTCGGTCACCAGACCCGTCGCTGGAACCCCAAGATGAAGCCGTTCATCTTCGGTGAGCGCAACGGCATCTACATCCTCGACCTCAAGCAGACCATCCTTGATGCCGATCAGGCCTACACCTTCGTCAAGAACGTCGCCAAGGGCGGCAACGTGCTGTTCGTCGGCACCAAGAAGCAGGCTCAGGAGGCCGTCAAGAACGCCGCTGAGCGCGCCAACATGCCTTACATCAACCAGCGTTGGCTCGGCGGCATGCTGACCAACTTCGTCACCATCCGCTCCCGCATCAACCGCATGGAGGAGCTCGAGGCCATGGTCGAGGACGGCCGCATGGCAGTGCTGCCCAAGAAGGAGCAGGCAGTGCTCGGCAAGGAGCTCGCTAAGCTCCAGACCAACCTCGGTGGCGCCCGCGACATGAAGGGTCTGCCCCAGGCTCTCTTCGTCATCGACACCAAGCGCGAGGAGAACGCCATCAAGGAGGCCCAGCGCCTGAACATCCCCGTCGTCGCTCTGATCGACACCAACTCCGATCCCGACGAGGTCGAGTACGGCATCCCCTGCAACGATGACGCCATCTCCGCTGTTACCCTTATGTGCGAGCTCATGGCCGACGCCTGCCTCGCTGGCTCCGGTAAGGAGCAGGTCTCCGAGGCCGAGATGGCCGCCGAGCCCAAGGCCGAGTAAATCAGTCCTATTTAAGTCTTTTTCATCTCTTTGAAAGGAACCACAATGGCCCAGATTACTGCCGCTATGGTCAAGCAGCTCCGCGAGATGACCGACTCCCCGATGATGGAGTGCAAGAAGGCTCTCGTCGAGGCTGACGGCGACATTGACGTCGCTGTTGACGTTCTGCGCAAGAACGGCCTCGCCAAGGCTGCCAAGAAGGCTGGCCGTGAGACCAACGAGGGCGCTGTCGCCGCGTTCGTCTCCGAGGACGGCAAGTCCGGCGCTCTGCTCGAGCTTTCCTGCGAGACCGACTTCGTCGGCTCCAACGCCAAGTTCACCGGCTTTGCTTCCAAGGTCGCCGAGGTTGTCGCTTCCACCGAGCCGGCCGATGTCGATGCTCTGCTCGAGAAGCCGATGGGCGAGGAGACCGTTTCCTCCGAGCTCACCGAGATGATTCACATCATGGGCGAGAACATGAAGATCGCTCGTTTCTCCGCCCGCAAGGCCGAGAACGGCGCTCTCGCTTCTTACATCCACATGGGTGGTAAGATCGGTGTCCTCGTCGAGTTCGCTTTCGAGAAGGCCGAGACCGCTCAGGCCGAGTCCTTCAAGACCTTCGCTCACGACGTTGCCCTTCAGGTTGCCGCCGTCGCCCCGATTTGCGCTACCCGTGATCAGGTTCCGGCCGAGACCGTCGAGCACGAGAAGGAGATCTACATGGCTCAGGCTGCCGAGTCTGGCAAGCCCGAGGCTATCCAGGAGAAGATGGCTGTTGGCCGTCTGGAGAAGTTCTACAAGCAGTCCGTGCTCACCGAGCAGGAGTTCATCAAGGACAGCTCCCTCACCATCAAGAAGTACGCTGAGCAGGTCTCCAAGGAGCTCGGCGATACCATTACCGTCGTTGCCTTCGACCGTCTGGTCCGTGGCGAGTAAATAAGCTCTTGTAGCTGGTAATGAGCAGGCTGTGGGTTTTACTCACAGCCTGCTTTTTCATGGCTCTTATCAGAGCCTTTGCTATCATATTGAGAGTCTAATTAAAGGAGGATCGCTTTGTCCGACATCCGATATAAACGCGTGCTTCTGAAGCTTTCCGGCGAAGCACTGATGGGCGACGGCCAATATGGCATCGACCCCAAGATTACCGACCATCTTGCCAAGCAGGTCAAGGAGCTGCTCGCCGTTGGCCATGAGGTCGGCGTTGTTGTCGGCGGCGGCAACATTTTCCGCGGCATGGCCGGCGCTGCCGGTGGCATGGAGCGCGCCCAGGCCGACTACATGGGCATGCTGGCAACCGTTATGAACGCGCTTGCCCTGCAGGATGCCTTTGAGCACAACGATGTTCCCTGCCGCGTGATGAGCGCTATCCAGATGAACGAGATCTGCGAGCCCTATATTCGCCGTCGCGCCATCAACCACCTTTCCAAGGGCAACGTCGTTATTTTTGCCGCCGGTTCGGGCAATCCGTACTTTACGACCGACACCGCCGCGGCTCTTCGTGCCTGCGAGATCGGTGCCGAGATTCTGATTAAGGCCACCAAGGTTGACGGCATCTACGACAAGGATCCTGTCAAGTGCTCCGATGCCGTCCGTTTTGACAAGATTACCTATCACGAGGTTCTCGTCCGCGGTCTGCAGGTTATGGATTCCACGGCTACGGCACTGTGCCAGGACAACCGTATGCCGATTTTGGTCCTCAACATCGATGGCGAGGACACCGTCAAACGCGCGCTTTCGGGTGAGCCCGTCGGCACGCTCGTCTATCAGGAGGATTAAGCATGGCAGAGAACATCACCGCCCACATGGACAAGTCGCTCGAGTCCCTCAAGCACAACTTCTCCAAGGTTCGCACGGGCCGCGCCAACGCTAACATTCTGTCCGACATTTCGGTCGATTACTACGGTGTTCCCACGCCGGTTACCCAGGTTGCCGCCGTTAAGACCCCCGAGGCTCACATGCTGCTTATCGAGCCCTGGGACAAGGCGCTCGTCAACGCAATCGTGAAGGCTATCAGCGCTTCCGATCTGGGCATTACTCCCAACTCTGACGGTACCGTCGTGCGCCTGCCGTTCCCGGCTCCCACCGAGGAGCGTCGTCGCGAGCTCGTCAAGGAGTGCCGCGAGTATGCCGAGCAGGCCAAGGTCTCCATTCGCAACATCCGTCGCGACTTTAACAACAAGCTCGAGCGCGACGAAGAGCTCACCGAGGACGATGTCCGTCGCGAGCAGGCCAAGGTCCAGAAGTATACCGATGAGTATGTTGCCAAGGTTGAGGAGCTTCTGAAGGAAAAAGAAGCCGAGGTCATGGAGATCTAAGGTGCAATACGACGAGAACAAACTGGTCGAGTACTTTGCCGACGCCCCTGCGGGCGTCGGTTTTTCCGACCTTG
>CAJMSO010000062.1 GCA_905216075.1 uncultured bacterium
GATGGAGCTCCTGGGTCGCCAGGTCGACGATGGCCTCCATGGCGGTATTGCAAAGCTCGCCGTGGATCACCAGGCCGCAACAGATGATAATCGTGGCCCACTCGGCAATGTCGAGCCCCACGATGCAGCCTGCAATGACGGTGCACACGCCCGCCACGAGCATGACCTTAATGTTGCGCTCGGTCTTGACGGCGGTGACGAAGCCCTCCATGGCGTAGGAAAACGACTTTAAGAAGGACGGATGGTCCTTGTTCGATCCGGGAATCATAGACGGCTCCTAGTCGTGGGCGTGGTTGGTGATGGGGCCGACGTGGACTAGCTTGGGGTCCTCGCCGCGCTCGAGCGCCAGATCACGCAGGATGGCGTCCTCGCGGGCCTCCATGACCTCGGCCTCGTCGTCCTCGATGTGGTCATAGCCCAGCAGGTGCAGCATGCCGTGTACGAGCATCAGACGGCACTCGTCAGCAGGGCTATTGCCAAAACCGGGGGCCTGACGGGCAATAACCTGCGGGGCCAAGATAATATCGCCGAGCTCGAGCGTCTCATCGACGGGAATGTCATCGTCAAAGGCCGAGTCGCACTCAAACGAGAGCACATCGGTAGTGCGGTCGATACCGCGCCACTCATGGTTGAGCTCGTGCATCTCGTCCTCGTCGACATACGAAAGGGAAATCTCGACTTCACGTTCAACGCCCTCGGCGGCAAGCACAACCTCGCAGATGTGCTCCACCTCCTGCGCGTCAAGCAGCGTATCGAGCTCGGCATCGTTGCTGATCAATACACTCAACGGGACTCCTTTCGGTCACGTACGCGTTTCTCGCGCACATCATCATAAGTATCGTATGCCTCGACGATACGTCCCACCAAGGCATGGCGCACCACGTCGGCGCGCTCGAGGTGCGAAAATGCGACATCGTCGACACGGCCCAAAATCTGCTCAACGTCGGCAAGACCGCCACGACGACCCACCAGGTCGCGCTGGCTCAGGTCGCCGGTAATCACGAACTTGGAGTTAAAACCCAAGCGCGTCAGGAACATCTTCATCTGCTCAGGCGTGGTATTTTGCGCCTCGTCGAGCACCACGAAGGCATCGCTCAGCGTGCGGCCGCGCATATAGGCAAGCGGGGCGATCTCGATCACGCCGCGCTCCATAAGCTCATCGGTGCGCTCGCGATCCATCATGTCAAAAAGGGCGTCGTAGAGCGGACGCATGTAGGGATCGATCTTTTCCTCGAGGGTACCGGGCAAAAAGCCCAGGTTCTCCCCCGCCTCGACAACCGGACGCGTCAAGATCAGCCGGCCCACCTCGTGGCGCTTGAGCGCGGCAACGGCGAGCGCCATGGCCAGATAAGTCTTACCGGTGCCGGCAGGACCCAGGCCAAACGTGATGGTATGCGAGCGAATGGCATCCACGTAGCGCTTTTGGCCGAGCGTTTTGGGGCGAATGGCACGGCCGCGATACGAAAGCAGCACGTCATCACGAAGCGACGTAGCCTCGTGCTCACCGTCGCGCAAGACAGCCAGACAGCGAGACACATCGTCGGCAGACAGCGTGCGCCCGGCGGCCGCCTCGCGAAAAGCATGTTCGAAAAAACGCGCCACGAGTTCGACCTCTTCCGGGTCACCGCTCACGGCGATGCTATCGCCACGGGCGACCACATGGGCGCGAACCAAGCTCTCGAGCGCACGAAGAACGCCGTCGCCGGCGCCCAAAACGCGCGAGGGGTCGATACCCTCGGGAACGGTAAGTCTAATCTTCGAGGCTTCCATGAACCTCCCTGCGCGCATGGACCAAGCCGGAATCATCGACTCCGATGATAGCAACATCGAGCAGACACGGGGCTGTGAGTCCACAGGTATCGTCAAGACGGGCATGATGGAACGAGCCGAGCGTCAGGTTGTCACCATACTCGAGCACGGCACGCTCGACCGTGCCCACGCGACGACGAGCGTCGGCAATGGCGAGTTCCTGCGCCGCGGCTCGCATACGACGGCTGCGCTCGGCCATAACCTCGGGCGGCACCTGGTCGGGCATGTCGGCAGCAAGGGTGCCGGGACGCTTGCTGTAACGGAACACGTGCATACGCGAGAAACCCACACGACGGCACAGCGCCAGCGACTCCTCGAACTCCTCGTCCGTCTCGCCAGGGAAGCCGACAATAACGTCGCAAGAAAGTGACGCCTGCGGCAGATTGGCGCGAATCATATGCACCGTGTCCTCAAAGGCCTCGGCGCTATAGGGACGGCCCATGCGATGCAGCGTCGCCGTGCAGCCGGACTGCACGGGCAGGTGCAAAAACGGGGCGATACGCTGCGGATAGCGCGCCATAACCTTAAGCAGGCGCTCGGAGATATCCATGGGCTCGACCGAGGAAATGCGCACATGCGGAATAGACGTGCGCTCCATGATGGCCTCGAGCAGCTCATCGATCTCAACGTGTTCGTCTGTCGCGCTCTTGCCATCGTAGGCACCCAGGTTCACACCGGTCAGCACCACCTCGGGCACGCCGGCCTCCTGGGCCTCACGAACTTGCTCGAGCACGGACTCGACGGGCACGGAGCGCTCGGGGCCGCGTGCCTTCCACACAATGCAATAGGTGCAGCGATGGTTGCAGCCGTCCTGAATCTTCACGCCCAGGCGAGAGCGACCGAGCGCATCGACCACCTCGCCATCGCTGCAGGCGGGAACGCTATCGGACTCAACGCCCAGCACCTCACAGACACGTTCGGCGACATCGATCTTGGACGGCTCGGCAATCACGCGATCCGAAAGTTCCAACAGCTCCTCGGGATGCAAATTGACCACGCATCCGGTCACGACCACATAGGGCTCATTTGGATGGGCCAGCGCATGACGGACGGCCTTACGGGTCTTGGCCTCGGCCTCTCCCGTCACGGCACAGGTATTGATAACGATCAGATCAGCGTCCCGTGGCTCCACCATCGCAAAGCCCAGGCGCATAAGATCGGCAGTGATACGGTCAGACTCAACCCGGTTGACACGGCAGCCGAGGTTGACGACGGAAATATGGGGTGCGAGCACGCGGGCTCCTTAATCGAGGATATCGTCGAGGGCACTCTTGATACGGTCGGTCACCGACTTCTTACCAGAAGCGACGTCATCGCCCATCTCATCGGCAAAAGCACGGAGCAGCTCGCGCTGCTTATTGGAAAGATTGGTGGGAACGACCACGCGCAGTTGCACGATCAGGCGGCCACGCGAACCGCCACCGCCAATGCGCGGCATGCCGAAATTATTGACGCTCACGGTGTCGCCGTACTGAGCGCCGGCGGGAACCGTCACCTTAACAACCTCGTCGGGCATAATGCCCTCGACCTCAATCTCGCAGCCGAGCGCAGCCTGCGCAATCGAAATATCGCTCACCAGGTACAGGTCGTCACCGTTGCGCTTAAAGCGCTCATGGTCGGCAACGCGCACGTTGACAATCAGGTCACCCGAGGGCTCGCCGCGAAGGCCGGCCTCGCCAAAGCCGCTCACACGCAGCTGGCGACCGGTCGAAACGCCGGCGGGAATATCGATGTCGATCTTTTCATGCGAAGGCGTGCGACCCTGACCGTCGCAGGTCTCGCAGGGATGGTCGATAACCGTACCCTCGCCATGGCAGTCGGGGCAAGGCGAAGAGGACTGAACCTGACCCAGGAACGAACGCTGAACCGTCGTGACGTAGCCCGTACCGTGGCAGCGGCTGCACTGCTTTTCCTGTGCACCCTCGGCCCTACCGGTGCCATTGCAATCCTCGCAAGGAGCAAGGCGGTCATAGCTGATCGTCTTTTTGCAGCCGAGCGCCGCCTCCTCGAGCGTCACCGAAAGCGAGATGGCCATGTCACGTCCGCGACGACGCTCACGACGGCTGCGGGCGCCACCGCCGGCACCGCCGCCAAAGAACGACGAGAACAAGTCGTCCATGCCCATGCCACCAAAGATATCGTTGATATCGACGTAGCCCGAACCACCAGGGCCGTCGGCAGTGCCGTAACGGTCGTAGTTAGCACGCTTCTGCTCATCGGAAAGAACGGAATATGCCTCGTTGAGCTCTTTGAACTTAGCCTCGGCCTCGGGGTCGTCCGAAACATCCGGATGTACGGTACGGGCCTTCTTTAGAAACGCACGCTTGATCGTCCGCGCGTCGGCATCCCTGTCGACGCCAAGCACCTCGTAGTAATCCCTATTTTCCGACACGACCGAATCCTTCCGACTTTCATTATTGTCACAGTGCGTCCTATACCCAAGCTGGGCCGGCCGCAAACAGAGGGCTAGATGTTATTGCATTGCGTAGGGCGAAAGCATGGCCCGTTGCGAGCAGCTCGCAAACCAAACCGACACGAGAGCGAACATGAAGCCGTTGGCAAAACCGTTGGCAAACTGCATCGCACCGCGCTTCCACCACAGCAGGCTGCGATGAAGCACACCGTCCGAAAGCACCATGAACAGGCCCATGGTAAACGGAATAAAGCACATCACGGCAAAGGCCGAGAACACGCCCGAAATGGCCGAAAGCACCAAAAACGGCGCCACGATGCCCATCAGGTAAAAACCGGTACGAGCTTTGCCTTCCAAGCGCTCGGCCTCAACATGGGCGCGGCCGACCAGGTCGCCGCCCGCGGCACCGTTGGTGCCAGCATGACCCATGCCGCTAATGCGGACCTCGTCGCCGTCATGCGTGCCGGCAGGAAACTCAATCGTCTGCTCGGAGGTTACGCGAGTACGACCGCTGCCACCGCAATCAGGGCAGGGGTCGGCCACGACCTTACCGGAACCGCCCCACTCGGGACAGACCGACTGGAACGTGCCCGCACCAAACAGGAAGGACAGATCGACGTCGATGTGGCCGCGGCCGCCACAGCTTGGGCAGGTATGGGCATGCTCGGAGGAGACAGAACCCGAGCCTCCGCAGTGACCACAGGTATCGAAGCGCGTATAGCGGACGGTCTTGCGGGCACCGCCCTTGGCCTCCTTGGCGTCGAGCTTGATATCGACGACCACGTTGGCGCCGTTCTCGGGATTGTAGGCAGCCTGCCCGCGACGCTGCTGGCCCCAGGCGCCACCAAAGGGAAAGCCGCCCTCAAAGGGATTGCCATAACCTGTGTTGCCGGCGTAGCCGCCACCATAAGGCGAAGCCGTAGGAGCACCGGCGAAGGGATTGCCAGAACGCATGGCGTCGTAGCGCGCACGTTTTTGCTCATCCGAAAGCACGGCGTAGGCCTCGGAAACCTCTTTAAACTTTTCCTCGGCATCCGGCTCTTTATTGACGTCCGGATGGAGCTTGCGGGCCTTTTGCTGGAAGGCCTTTTGTATATCACGCGAGGTGGCGTCCTTGGAGACACCCAAAATCTCGTAGTAATCTTTTTCGTTCATCGTCGCCATGCGCGGCAACCTCCTGCTCACAGCAGCGTATATATTCCGGTAATTCTACCCGAGCGGCCTAAGCTAGATCCCAAAACAGCTCGAACAGAACATTTCCATCGAGCCAGCCCAGGTGGGTCGGCGCCAGACGAGCTCGAACATGGCCCGCGACGACATCTGCCGAAGTAAAGGGTCCCTCATGGACCCCGAGCGTCTCAGGCACCCAAGTGGCAAGACCCAATTCGAGCGCGCGATCGCAGGCAGCTGCCAGCTCATCGGCCGGGATGACACGAGCCGCGCGAACCAACAGGTCGGACGCGACACCGCGCGTCATGCGACAGGCGAGCATCAGGTCTTCGGCCGCAGCCTCGCGCTGCGACAGATATTCGGCCTCGAACGCCGTCGCGTCATCGTCGCGTTGCACCAGACGCACGCGGTGCGCATCGCCTCGAGAAGACACGCCGGGGAACAAACCTGCAAGACGGTCGAAATCCTCGGCGTCGAGCATGCCCGCGGCAGAACGACCCAGGCCCAGGTAGCCCCGTCCGGTCCAGTAGGCAATGTTATGGGCGCACTCATGGCCGTCGAGCGCATAGCTTGCCACCTCATAGGGGTGATAACCGGCCGCACCCAGACGCTCACGCGCCACATCCATGCAGGCGGCCTGAAAATCCTCATCAGGCTCAAGCGACTCGTCGCGGCACGCCATGCGATAAAGGGGCGTCCCCTCCTCGAGCGTAAGCGGGTAGACCGACACATGATGTGGAGCCGCCGCGAGCACGCCATCGAGCGTGCGCTTCCAACTCGATGCGGTTTGCCCGGGAAGTCCGCACATAAGGTCGCACGACACGTCAAGCCCAGCGTTCTTGACCGTCGCGATGGCAGCGAGCGCCCGATCGGCATCGTGAATACGGCCGATGGCAGTAAGTTCGGTGTTATCGAGCGTTTGCACGCCCAGAGAGACGCGCGTGACACCCACCCCGGCAAGCGCAGTGGCAAGCTCTGCGGTCAGCGATTCGGGATTGGCCTCGCAGGTAAACTCAACAGGCTTGCACCACGCAGAGATACGCCGGGCAAATTCTACCAAACGCTCCCCCGCCAGCGACGGCGTGCCGCCGCCAACATAGACGGTGCGGATCTGTGCAAGCGCGCCTGCGTCGCCAAAAGCATCGAGGCGCGCATACAACTGCTCAAAATAGGTATCGAGCGCAACGCTCATGTTGCACGGAGCAAAACTGCGTGAGTCAAAGTCACAGTACCGGCATTTTTGGGCGCAAAACGGCACATGCACGTACAGCGCGGTAACGGCCACCGTTAGGCCTCCAACGGATGAGCGGGCACCGACTCGCCGGCGGCAAGTGCGGCCTCACAGGCCACCACATCGTGCTCGATATCATCGACCAGTGCCATGAACTCCTCGTATGTGGAGCAACGCACCACCTGAGCGCGCCAGGCGGCAGCATGGGGCATGCCCTTTAGATACCAGCTTGCGTACGTGCGGGCACGCGACATGAGCGGCAACAGCTCGTGCGTGAGCGTCAGGTGCTCGCGCAGGGCATCCAGGCGCTCAACCGAGGAGCGAGAAGGAACCGGCGTGCCATCGAGTGCAAGGGCTCGGGCATCGCCGAACACCCATGGATTGCCGTAGATGCCGCGCGCGATAAACACCGCGCTGGCACCCGAGCTTTGCAGATGCTCAGCAGCGTCCTCTGCCGAGAACACATCGCCCGAACCGATAACGGGAATCTCGACGGCGTCGGCCACCTCATCGACGACCGACCAATCGGCCTGCCCTGTGTAGAGCTGCGTGGCGCAACGACCATGCACGGCGACTGCGGCAGCCCCTGCGCCCTCAAGCATCTGGGCAAACGTCGCGGCATTACGGTCCTCGGCATAAAAGCCCTTGCGGATCTTGACGGTCACGGGCACATGCGCCGCGCCCACCGTCGCCTCGACGATCTTCTCCGCCAGGTCGGGCGTGCGCATGAGCGCCGAGCCCTCGCCCTTGGTGACGACCTTGCGAGCCGGGCAGGCCATGTTGATATCGATCAGCGACACGCGATCGCCCACACGCTCCTCGACGGCAGCAACAGCGCTCGCAAACTGATCGGGCTTGGAGCCAAAGAGCTGCACGCAAATCTGCTGCTCCTCGTCGGCCGGTAGCACCAGGCGCCAGGTCTTGTTGCTGGCATAGGCAAGGCCCGCCACGCTCACCATCTCGCTGTAGGCAAGGTCGGCACCGCGGCGGCGGCACATGATGCGGTAGGCGGGGTCGGTCACGCCCGCCATGGGAGCCATAAGGAACGGCTGCTCGGCATAGGCGCCCAGCAGCCGCTTGCTGTATTCAGAAAGCGCCATAGACCTACTCGTCCACCTTGAGGATAGCCATAAAGGCCTCCTGCGGGACCTCGACCGATCCGATGGCCTTCATGCGCTTCTTGCCCTCTTTCTGCTTCTCGAGCAGCTTGCGCTTACGCGAGATATCGCCGCCGTAGCACTTAGCAAGCACGTCCTTGCGACGCGCCTTGACGGTGGAGCGGGCAATGATCTTATTGCCGATAGCACCCTGGATGGGCACCTCGAACAGCTGACGCGGGATGATCTCCTTAAGCTTGTCGCACAGGCCACGGGCCAGACCATAGGCCTTGTCCTTGTGGACGATAAACGACAGCGCGTCCACCTCGTCGCCCGAAAGCAAGATATCGAGCTTAACGAGCTCGGAGGGACGGTACTCGTTGAACTCGTAGTCGAGCGAGGCATAGCCCTTGGTACGGCTCTTGAGCTGGTCAAAGAAGTCCAAGATGAGCTCGGCAAGCGGCATATCAAAGCGCATCTCGACCGACTTGCTCGTGAGATGGATCATGTCGGTAGTAATGCCGCGGTGCTCGATGGCGAGCTGCATGACGGCGCCCGTGTACTCGGGCGGGCAGATGATCTTTGCCTTGAGGTAGGGCTCCTCGATACGCTCGATGCGCGTAGCCTCGGGCAGATCCTGCGGGCTGCGGACATCAATCATCTCGCCGTCAGTCTTGTAGACGTGATAGTCCACCGAAGGGCTCGTGGCAATCAGGTCCAGGTTGAACTCGCGCTCCAGGCGCTCCTTGACGACCTCCATATGCAGCAGGCCCAAGAAGCCAACGCGGAAACCAAAGCCGAGCGCCACCGAAGTCTCGGGCTCCCACACCAACGACGGGTCGTTGACGTGGAGCTTATCGAGTGCGTCACGCAGGTTCTCGTAGTCCTTGTTATCGATCGGGAACAGGCCCGTATAGACCATGGGCTTGGCCTCGCGGTAACCCGGAAGCGGCTCGGGGCAGGGATTCGACGCCCACGTGAGGGTATCGCCCACGCGAACGGCTTCGGGGTCCTTCAGGCCCGTGACCACATATCCGACCTCGCCGACCGTCAGCGCGTCGACCGGCGTCTCGGCGGGACACTTGACGCCCACGCCATCGACCAAAAAGTCGCCCTTTGCCTGCATCATGCGCAAGGTATCGCCCTTTTTGATGGAGCCGTCAAAGATGCGCACCGTGGCGACGACGCCACGATACTCGTCGAAGTATGAATCCAGAATGAGTGCCTTGAGCGGCGCATTCGCATCGCCCT
>CAJMSO010000063.1 GCA_905216075.1 uncultured bacterium
CCGTACTGACCGCCGCCCCATCCGTGGCAGACGCCTTCCGCAAGACTGCGGCATACAGACGCCTCTCGACTACCGGCGCCGTCGTCTCGAGCATCTGCCCGCTTATGTACACCAACAACCCGCTGTGCGGCAGCATGCCCATCATCACCAACTCCAACAAGTTGCGTACGTACTCGGCATCGCGCTACTACACCGACGACGAGGTGCTCGCCTACGTCACCACCGGAAAACCAATCAAATAGGAAGGCGACTCCTCATGAAAAAAATCTTTCACGGCCGCGTCGTTGTCCCCGGAACTGCCCACGCCAAGGCACTTGTCTCTCACGGAGGGCTCAACACACTCGCATCGTTTCAGAAGGCACTGATGTTTGGCGACAAAAAGGCCATGTGTTCCGACCAAAACAATCCCGACTTGTATGGCAAACCTTTGGCGGGATGTGCTTTGCGCCTTCCGCAGACTATCGGCTCCACCACAGGCGGCATGGTGCTCTTCTGCGCCACCAAAATGGGGCGCCAACCCGCATGCCTGCTGTTTTCTAGACCCATTGACAGCCTTGCCGCCGCTGGCGCAATCCTCTCGGGTGTATGGACCGACACCCCCATGCCCACCATTGACAACCTGGGCGATGAGTTTCTCGATGCCGTGTCGACGGGAGACGCCATCACCGTGGAAGAAGACGGCACGGTCATCGTCGGCTAAGGCTATCCGACCCGCCGCCCGCAGATGAACAACGTGTTTCGCCGTTTCCCACGCGCGGTGCGGGCGATAATCTTGACGTATTCGATATACAACACGAAAGGAGTCCCACCATGGGAGCATCGGTATCGGTCGCACAGGGCGCGCCTCTTGATGCAGGCACCTACAAGGCAGACGAGGCAGCCGTCGAGCGCTTTTGCGAATTGCTGCGCATCCCCACCGTTTCGCGTGAGAACATCGCCGAGCGCGACGATGAGCCCTTCAGTCAGTGGATCCCCACGCTTCAACGACTTTATCCGCATTTCTTTAAAGTCGCCGAGCTCACACGCGTCGACGACTTTGGCATGCTCCTGCGTTGGCCTGGCGCCGATTCCGCCTTGGACCCCATCGTCATGATGGCGCATCAGGATGTCGTGCCCGTCGAGGGCCAAGACTGGAAGCATGATCCCTTTGGAGCCGAGATCATCGACGGCGAGATCTGGGCCCGCGGATCACTCGACACCAAGTGCATCGTCTCGGCTTTCTTCGAGGCCGCCGAGCATTTGATTGCCCAGGGCTTCGTTCCCCCGCGCGATGTCTGGTTCTTCTCGAGCGATGGCGAGGAAATCGCCGCACCTACTGCAACCCATGCAGTGCAGTGGCTTCGCGAGCATAACATCCATCCCTATATGGTGCTCGATGAGGGTGGCGCAGTGGCAACCGACGCCCCGCTCGGCGTCACCGAACCCGTTGCCATGGTAGGCGTGTCCGAGAAGGGCCACGTCGATCTTACCGTCACGGCGCGCGCCGACGGCGGCCATGCCTCTACGCCTGCGGCAAACGATGCCTGCCGTCTTCTCTGCCGTGTATGCGAGACTATCTCGGCCAACCCCGGCAAGCCGCAGCTCACGCCCGCCGTCGAGGCCACACTGACCGAGCTGGGTGCCCGCAGCAGCGCGACGTTTCAGGCAATCTTTGGCAACCTCTGGCTCACACGCCCCGCGGTTACCAAGATTATGGCCGCCAGCCCCGAGACCTCGGCCATGCTGCGCACAACCTATGCGCTCACGCAGCTCGAAGGCTCCAACGCGCATAACGTGCTGCCACCGATCGCTCGCGCCAATTTCAACGTTCGCATCGCTCCGTTCGAGACCATCGCCGATGCCGTTGAGCGCGCTCGCAGGCTCGCCGCTCAGCAGTGCCGCGCCTCGGGCGTAAGCCCCGACCATGTCACCGTCGAAATCAACGAGGCGATTCCCTACCCCGAGCCCGCGCCCATCTCGCCTTACGAAAACGATGCCGCCTTCAACTACATCCATCGCTGCGTGTCTGGTGTCTATCCCGAGGCCGGCTTTGCCCCCTACGTGCAGAACTCCTGCACCGACTCGCGCGAGTTCAACGAGATCTGCGATCGCGTCTACCGCTTCTGCGGCTTTATCTACTCGGGCGAGGCGCGCAAGCTCATCCATGCCGCCAACGAACGCATCGGCGTCGACGTCTACAAGCGCGGCATCGAATTCTATGTGGCGTTTCTTGCCAACCTCGAACAACTGTAGGACAGGAGGGCCGATAGCGCCCCTCCCCGTTTTTACCGACCAGGAGAACCAGCATGACCCAACCAAATCTTAAGCGGGCGGCCCGGCTCGACACCAAGGCCGTCGCCCTCGCCTCCCTACCCTTTATGGGCATGATCAGTTTTTGGCAGGTCTACGACGGCATCGTTCCCAAGATGCTCACAGGGACCTTTGGCCTATCCAACTCGCTCACCGGCGCGATCATGGCCATCGATAATGTCTTTGGCCTGTTCCTGCTTCCGCTCTTTGGCATCCTCTCGGACCGTTGCACAAGCAAACTCGGGCGCCGAACGCCCTTTATCTTGGGCGGCTCCGCGGTAGCAATGCTCTCCGTCCCGCTCATCGCGATTGCCAACAACATGGGCAGCCTACCTCTGCTCATTGGCGCGATTATCCTCACGCTTTTGGCAATATGCGCCTACCGCACCATGACGGTTGCCATCGTGGCCGATATTACGCCTCGCCCACTGCGAACCAAGGCGGACTCGATCGAAAAGATCGTCGGCTATGCGGGAACGGGCCTTATGCTCGTCGCTATCTCGGTCATGGTTCCCAAGGCCGACAAACCCGATTATCTTCCGCTCTTTATCTTGCAGACCGCCTTTATCCTCGTGTCGGCCGTTGTCTACGGCGTCTTTGTCCGTGAGCCCGCCCTCGTCAAAAAGATGCGCGAGAAATCGCTGTCCATGAGCATCGACGAGGATCAGATTGACAAAGATGACTCCCCCGAGGCCGGCGGTAAAAATCGCATTGCAGACGCCGGCGTACGCCGCTCCATCATCATGCTGCTCGCCGCAACGTTTTTCTATTACATGAGCTATAACGCCATGACCACCAATATCAGCCGCTATGCCGATATGTTCTACGGCATGGAGGGCGGTTCCTATGCCATCATCAATATCGTGACGATTGCAGGCGCGCTGCTAAGCTACGTACCCTTGGCAAATCTTTCGCTCAAAATCGGCCGTAAAAAGGTCGCCCTGGGCACCGCCGTCATCATGGTTTTATGCCCCGCGCTTCTTTGGCTGGCACCCGGTTTCTCGCCCGTACTGTACGGCGTCTTTTTGTTGATGGGCGTTGCGCTGGGCGGCGTGGATCTGTGCGTGTACACGATGATTCTGGAGTGCTGCAGCTCCCAAAGCGTGGGCCGCTACTCCGGTTACTACTACACCGTGAGCATGGCGGCTCAGGTGGCGACACCGATTCTCTCCGGCATCGTTATGGACGTGGCGCCGTCGATGCTCTTCGCCTACATCACGGCAATGGGCATGTTTATGGCCGCGAGCATTGCCGCCGCCAAGCACGGCGATGCCATCTTGATCGACGAGGTCGCTCGCCGCGAGGCAGCAAAGTAGGAGACCGAATTAACTACCGTGCGAAAGGGGTCGGATGGGCAAAACGCCCATCCGACCCCTTTTTCGTTTCATCCTCAAGAAGCTTGTCGAAGCCTACCCCACCGTGACGGATTCCCCAGTAAAGGTGCTGATGAGCAGCAGGATAAAGAACGCCAAGTAACTGATGCTCAGCGGGTACGCAATAATCAGGAAGACGACCCAGCCGACATTGGTGTTACCGTCGGCACGGCGTCGCTCGCGATTGCGGCAGAGCCAAATCGTCACGCCAATGGCCACAATCAACAGCACAAGTGCCGCTGCCGCCAGTCCAGCAAGCGCAAACATCATGCCAATGCTCACAGCAATAACCGGGAGCAGCAGCAAGCCGCACCCGCACCCACCCGGACTATACACGGCAGACTGTCGACGTCGTTCCATCGTCACTCCAAGTCAAGCAATCGTTTGTAGACATCGAGGCCCTTGAGTAGGGTTTCCTCGTCAAAGAGCATGGTATCAGTGTGAAGGGCGCTCGTCGCATAAGCTGGGCAGCTGTCTGCGTCGATCGGGTTTTCTTGCGCCTCCGGCACGCCCGTGCCCAGCAAGAAGAACACGCCCGGCAGATGGCGCTGATAGAAGGCGAAGTCCTCGGCAATCAGCAAAGGCTCATCTACGAGCTGTAGTTCGGGCAAAGCCGGTGCAATGCGATTGAACAACTCGGGGTCGTTGTCGACCGGCGGATAGCCCTCGGCAAAGTCGAGATCGTACGTGCAGCCCGTTGCAGCGCATGCCTCATCAAGCACGCGGCGCACGCCCTCACGCGCACGGTCGAACATGTCGTCTGTAAACACACGCAGACTGCCGGCAACATGGGCCTCCCCCGCCACCGCGTTGCAGACGGTACCGGCCTGCAGCAGACCAAACTTGCCGATACAGGGCTCGTCGGTGCCCAGCTCGTCCATCAGCTCGCGCTCGGCAACCAAAAACTTCGCTGCTGCCAATGCCGCATCGTGCGACTCCTCGACCGGTACACCATAGGTCTTAGCGATATGAATACTCGTACCGTGAATATGGATATGCGTCTCGCTCGAACGCGCCAGCAGCGGACCGGAACAACTCGCCAACGTGCCGGCAGGCAGATCGGGCCACACATGGAAGCCAAAAATGCGGTCGACCCCGTAGCGCTCGAACACGCCGCTCTCGCATACCGTCTTGGCACCACCGGTCGTTTCCTCGGCCGGCTGGAACACAAAAAGCACGTTACGCCTCATGGCGGCCGGCTGCTCGCGAATCGTACGGTCGACATGTGTCGCGGCGGCAAGTGCCATAGCCATGTGTCCGTCATGTCCGCAAGCGTGCATCTTGCCGGGATGTGTCGAGGCGAACGCTGCCCCTGTTGCCTCGACAATGGGCAGCGCGTCCATATCGGCGCGAATCGCCGTGGCATGCGCGGCATCAACGCCAACATCGAAGAAAGCGCAGACGCAGCTGGGGCACGGATGGGCCACCTCGCAAGCGAGCGGTGCCAGCACGCCCTCGATATAGGCGATGGTTTGCGGAAGATCGAAATCGAGCTCCGGAATGCGATGGAGATCGCGGCGATAGCGACGGAGTTCTTGGAGCTCGGTCATAGAGGATCCCTTCGTGAGGCATATCTGTTGCAACTTATTGTGATACAGGATTGTGGCACACATGTTTCCAGCATATTGCTGCATTTTTTAAACGTTATATACGAATACTCTTGTTTGGTAAAGTGCAACGTGATAGGGTCTTTACCACTTGATAGAGGCGCGGGCACGAAGAGCCGCGGGCGAGCCGGCAGGCTTTGACCCCGTGGGGAGGCGAAACCCGCCGAACTGGGCTTTTCGGGCACGAACAACCTGGTGGGCCTGTGGGAAACACCCACAGGACTGTCTGCAGCAATGCGGGAGCGCTATCCGGACATTGGGTCCACGCTATGCGGATTCGATGCGCAGATGGCGCCGTCTGGATAGCGAGGTTTACGGGACATGGCATTGACCCCCAACGAGGCATATGCGGCCAAGCAGCCGTTTGTGGACAAGGAGACGCTCGAGCATATCGTCGAGCAGTTCCCCACGCCGTTTCATCTATATGACGAGGCGGGCATCCGCCGCAACATGCAAGAGGTGCGCGATGCCTTTGCATGGAACCCGGGCTTTAAGGAATACTTTGCCGTCAAGGCCAATCCCAACCCGGCGCTCATCTCCATTCTCAACGAATACGGCTGCGGCTGCGATTGTTCAAGCTACACCGAGCTCATGATCGCCCACTCGCTGGGCATCACGGGACACGACATCATGTTCTCGTCCAACGACACGCCGGCAGCGGACTTTGAGCTCGCCGACAAACTGGGCGCCATCGTCAACTTTGACGACATCAGCCACATCGAGTTCTTTGAGCGCGTTGCGGGGCCCATCCCCAAGAAGGTCAGTTGCCGCTTTAATCCGGGCGGCCTGTTCCAGCTCTCCAACGGCATCATGGACAACCCAGGCGACTCCAAATATGGCATGACCACCGAGCAGCTCTTCGAGGCCTTCCGCATGCTCAAAGCCAAGGGCGCCGAGGACTTTGGCATCCACGCATTCCTTGCCAGCAACACCGTCACCAACGACTACTACCCCAAGCTCGCGCGCATCCTCTTTGAGCTTGCCGTGCGTCTGGAGCGCGAGACCGGCGCACATGTTGCCTTTATCAATCTGTCCGGCGGTGTGGGTATCCCCTACCTGCCCGAGCAGCAGGCCAACGACATTCGCGCCATCGGCGAGGGAGTACACGCGGCATACGACGAGATCCTGGTTCCCGCCGGCATGGGCGATGTGGCCATCTGCACTGAGATGGGCCGCTTTATGATGGGCCCCTACGGCTGCCTGGTCACCAAGGCCATCCACGAGAAGCAGATCTACAAGGACTATATCGGTGTCGACGCAAGCGCCGTCGATCTGATCCGCCCTGCCATGTATGGCGCCTACCACCACATTACGGTGGTGGGCCAGCCGGGTGGCGCCGACAAGACCACAACACCCGTTACGGACACCTACGACATCACGGGCAACCTATGCGAGAACAACGACAAGTTCGCCATCGATCGCGAGCTGCCGCATATCGACATGGGCGACCTGCTTGTGATCCACGATACCGGCGCGCATGGCTACTCCATGGGCTACAACTACAACGGGCGGTTGCGCTCCGCCGAGGTCCTGCTGCGCCCCGATGGCGCGGCCGACCTCATCCGCCGTGCCGAGCGCCCGGGCGATTATTTTGCCACGCTCGACGTGTTGCCGAGCGGCCGAGAGCTGCTGGCCAAGTCGCGCGCCGAAAGTGCTCGTCGTCGTGCCCAAGACGAGCGCCTGGCCGTCGCCGCCCAATGGAACAAACGCATCCAGATCGCGGACGCGAAGGAGAAGAACATGGACATCCGCAATCTTGAGGGCTCAATCGTCGCCCTTGTTACGCCGTTTAAAAAGGACGGCAGTGTCGACTTTGACGCGCTCGAGCGCCTTATCGATTTCCACTTGCAAAATGGCACCGACGCCATCCTCACCCTGGGCACCACCGGCGAGAGCGCCACGATGACCGATGACGAGGACAACTCCGTTGTCGCCGCAGTGGTCAAGCAAGTTGCAGGACGCGTCCCCGTCATCGCCGGCTCGGGCTCAAACTCCACGCAAACCATGCTCACCAAGTCGCTCACCTACCAGGGCCTGGGCGCCGACGGCCTGCTGCTCATCACCCCCTACTACAACAAGTCCAATGAAGAGGGTATCTATCAGCACTTTAAGACCGTCGCCGATGCCGTGGACATCCCCTGCATCCTGTACAACATCCCCGGCCGTTGCGGCTGCGGCATCAGCGAGCGCAACGTAGAGCGCCTGGCCGCACATCCCAACATCATGGGTATTAAGGAAGCCTCGGGCAACGTCGCCTACGCGGCCAAGATCGCCCACCTGCTGTCCGATGACTTCCGCATGTACTCGGGCGAGGACGCCCTCACCGTGCCGCTCATGAGCCTGGGCGCTTCGGGCACCATCAGCGTGTGGGCCGACGTTCAGCCGCAGCTCGTGCACGACATGTGCCGCGCCTATCTGGACGGCGACGTGGAGCGCGCCCGCGATATCCAAATTGCCGGCCAGCCGCTCATCAATGCCCTCTTTAGCGAGGTCAACCCCATCCCCGTCAAGGAAGCACTCGCCCAGATGGGTATGATCGAGGCAAACTACCGCATGCCGCTGTGCCCCATGGCAGACGACACGCGCTCCGCACTTACCGATGCTCTGAAGGGAGCTGGTCTGCTTGATTAAGACCGTCATTATGGGAACGGGCCGCATGGGCTCGCTCATCCGCACTACCGCCGAGGGCATTGTCAACGCCGCTGGAGAGCCCGTTTTTGACATCGTCGCCCAGATCGGCTTCGACTTGTCCGAGCTCGAGAGCGCACCGGCCGCCGACGTCATCATCGACTTCTCAAACGTTGTGACCTTCGATGCCGTCGTCGTCTATGTCGAGCGCACGGGCGCGGCGTTGGTCTCGGGCACCACGGGCTATACGCCCGAGCAGGTGGATCGCCTGCGCGAGCTGGGTCAGAACGCCCGTGTTATGCACTCGGGCAACTACTCTATCGGCATCGCCGCCCTGCGCCATCTGGTTGCCCAGGCCACGCGCGAGCTGCCCGGCTTTGACTGCGAGATTGTCGAGACGCACCACAGCCAAAAGGTCGACGCTCCCAGCGGCACCGCCAAGCTGCTGCTCGACGCCGTGGTCGAGGCCGAGCCCGAGGCTGGTTATCATCCTGTCTACGGCCGCGAGGGCATGTGCGGCGCGCGCGACCCCAAGGAGATCGGCATGCACTCGCTGCGCGGTGGCACTGTCGCCGGCGTGCACGAAGTGAGTTTCTTTGGTCAGGACGAGGAGGTCACGCTCACGCACCGCGCCACGAGCCGTCAGATCTTCGTCAACGGCGCCTTGGCAGCAGCCCAAAAGCTCATCACCCGCGACCCCGGCTTCTACACCTTCGACCAGGTCATGTTCGCCTAACTAGTTATCAACCATACCCCCTCAAAGGAGAGACAGCATATGAGCAACGCAGCCGAGATGGATGCACAGGAGATTATCAACTACATCGCCACCGCGCCCAAAAAGACGCCCGTCAAGCTGTACGTGCGCGAGAAGCCGGGCATGAAGGTTGCCTGGGGCGACGCACATGTCTACGGCGGTCGTCGTGGCAAGACCGTCTTTGGCGACTGGGATGAGCTTAAGGCCATCCTGGACGCCAACGCCGATTCCATCGATTACTACGACGTTGAAAACGATTGCCGCAACTCCGCCGTG